>JAZNDB010000166.1:0-2767 GCA_045587845.1 Faecousia sp. | reverse complement strand
CAGTTCGGTTGGGCTCCCGGCGCACTGGCTACCACCTTCCTCACCGACTATGCTCAGCCCGCTGACGAAGAAATGGTCTGGAGCGTTTGGGGCGGCAACGCAAGAGTTAAGAGATAAGCAAAACAACAAAATCGGGTGTGCAAACGCACACCCGATTTTTATTGCCGCCGAATCTTGCAATCTTTGCGCGGGAGAGGTATAATAAAAAATGTCAAAAAACAGTGAAAAACGAATAAAGCCTATACCGAGGTTGTAAATATGAGCAGATTTGCAAGAAGAAAAGTACATATAAACCGTCAGTGGTTGTTGCCGGCCATTTTGGGAGCAGGCGTTTTTGTAATTCTGATTTGGGGTTTAATTGCGGAAAACGTTGGATTTCAAACGGGAACAATAGCGCAGACGCTGGTTTTTAGCGAAGTTTGCACAAAAAACGATACAATCATTGCGGATAACGACGGCGCATACCGGGATTATGTGGAGCTATATAACGGCGGTGAGGATATAGACCTGAAAGGCTATTGCCTTACTGACGGACAGTCCCGCAGCAAGCCTTTTGAGCAGTTGTATATCCCCTCGGGGGCATACTATCTGCTGTTTTTGGATAAAGACGTTACCGGCTTTTCTTTAAAATCCTCCGGCGGTGAATGCTTATCGTTGGTGTCCCCCGATGGGCAGGTGGTAGCCCAGGTGAATACGGAGAAAATGTCTGCAGATCAGGTAATGCTTTATAACGCCACGGCGTACGTGGTTTCCAGGGACGCATCTCCCGGCTTTTCTAACGATTATGCAGGCTTGCAGGCTTTCCGGAAGGGAAAGGCGAACGAAAACCCCACATTGCTGATTTCTGAGATTTTGGTGGAGAACAGGCTGGGTCTGGCCGATGAAAAAGGTCGGTTCTCCGATGTGGTAGAGCTTTACAACAGTGGTGAAACCTCTGTTTTTTTGGGGGAATACTGCCTGTCCGATACAGAGGAAAACCGTTTTCGTTTCCGTCTGCCTGCCAAGATGCTCCAGCCCGGTGAATACGCGCTGGTCTATTGCGACGGGGAAAATTACATCGGGGAAAACGGTGAAATTCACGCCGGCTTTGGCTTGAGGAGTGAAGATATTCTCTGCTTAACAGATAGGGCAGGCCGCTATACAACCATCACTTTGCAATTTCCCGGCGCAGATATGTCTATGGCATTGGATAGCGATGGCAATTATACACCAGGCGCCTTAAGCTTGGGCTATGCCAACACCGAGGAGGGCATTGCCGCCTTTTACGCCTCCCGTGTGGAGCAATCGGCGGATTTGGTGGTAAGCGAGCTGCTTTTGTCCCTCTCAGATGCCCCCTACCAGGGTGGCTTTTGGGACGTGGTGGAAATCTGGAATCGATCCGAGCAAACGGTGAATACAGAAGGCTGGTATCTGTCCGATGGTAAGGACCCATACACCTATTCGCTGCCGAAACAGACCTTGGCGCCGGATGAACGGCTGGTTGTTCGTTGCAGTCGCACGGAGACGGGCTTTTCTCTGTCCAGAGGAGAAACACTGTACCTGATCACCCCCGATGGAAAATGGGCATCGCAGATTCTTTGTGACGGCATTCAGCCCGGGGAAAGCATTCAACTAATTGCCTCCGGCAATAGCTACACCTGCGGTGGCGTATCCTTGGGCTTTGAGAACACAGCAGCAGGCATTGAAGCTTATGAAAAGAATTCTTTACCCCAGGGCCTGCGGATTTCAGAACTGATGAGCGCCAACGCGTCCTATCTTATGGGCGCTTACGGAAAAACCTGGGATTGGATTGAGCTGTATAACGGCGGTACTGAGAATGTGAATTTGCAGGATTACACCTTCTCCACGGACAGCGGAGAATTGGGTGCGTATCCTTTGCCGGAAAAGACACTGAAACCGGGAGAATACTGTGTCATTCTCCTTTCAGACAAAAATGATTCCTACCCTTCCGGTTATTTGCGTGTACCGGTAAACCTGTCCTCCGGTGGAGAAACGGTATACTTAAGCAAAAACGGAACAGTTGTTGACGGAGTTGCAGTGCCTGCGCTGATAACAGATATCTCCTATGGCAGAGTCAATGGTGACGGCAGACTCCTGTGCCTGTCTGTTCCCACACCGGGTCAAAAAAATACCGGTGGCGCAGAGGTGTCTGCTACTCCTCAGACTCAGACGGCGCAGGGAATCTATGAACAGGATGAGGTGGTAGTAACCCTTTCCGGTGAGGGTGTGATATATTACACTACTGACAGCACCGTTCCCACCGCAAACTCCACGGTCTACACAGGCCCTATTCATCTGACAAGCACCACGGTGGTCCGCGCCATAGCAATCGAGCCGGGGAAACTGGCATCCCAGGCCCTGGACCTGACCTATGTGATTAACGAAGGGCATAGTTTGCCGGTGGTAAGTTTGGTAACAGAGCCGGATAATTTGTGGAGTGCCGAGAAAGGCATTTGCGCGATGGGCTACGGCGCCAGTTCGGAGTTTCCCTATCAGGGCGCGAATTTCTGGCAGGAATGGGAGCGCCCCATTACCGTTTCTTTGATGGACAAAGATGGCGTCGCTTTTTCCCAAGCCGCTGGTATTTCCATACACGGCGCATATTCCAGAGCCCTTTCGATGAAGGGCTTTGCCATAGCATTTCGGGATAGCTACGGAAAGGGCTATTTGGACTACCCCTTGTTCGGAGAGGACGGCCTGGACCGTTTTGAGTCCTTTGTCCTTCGTTGCAGTGGACAGGATGTGTTCAAATCCCGTATGCGTGATG
>JAZNDB010000165.1:0-2373 GCA_045587845.1 Faecousia sp. | reverse complement strand
GATCCGGTTGGCAGGCCCAGAATAAAGGGACGATTCTCCTTGTGATTATTGATAGCATCCGCAATGTGCTGCGCTGCCCAAGCGCAAGTATCGTCATAGTTATTCTTAATAATCAGTTTCATTTACAGTCACGCTCCAATATATCAGAATATCGTTACCGGCAGCGTATTCCAGTAACGCACTTAGTATACTCTTATTTTTTGACTTTTGCAATATTTTTTTGCCAATGGCAACAAGGAAAATTTACGAAAATTTGTATGGGTATTACCGGTTTAAATGCTGATTTTTTCGCCGATTTCGGGAATCCACAGGGTTATATTCTCCCGGTTTATTACGGTCTGTTCCACGCCGTCCCACAAGCCGTACACATCTGCCTCCCGGGGTGGCAGGTGCAGCAGCACTACTTTATCAGTAAGGCGCTTTGTCAATTCCCAAGCGCTTTTCGTGTTTGCATAGGCATAGGGGCCAATCAGCACATCAGGACGGGGTAAACCATTCCTATCCTTCCATTGCGTAGGTGATGCATCACCCATAAACCACACGCATTTGCTGCCCTTTATGATATAACTTACGTGTTGCAGCTCCGGCTCTATCCTGCCCAAATGGCGGCTTGTTATGGGTGTGACGGTCAAATCCCCTACCTGCATTGCGCCTTTAATCAGTAACTCCGGCCCAAGAATGGGCCGGAGATTCTGTTTGCGGTATGGGAGAAGTAACGCATCACTACAATGGTCTTTGTGATAGTGGGTAAATGCCAGAATGTCCGGCGGATTTTCCAGCAATCCTTCCGCCATTTCAGCAGGTGTAGGAAGATATCCCTCTACCCTGTCTGCCAAGCCGTCCAGCAAAATAGATACGCCGTCCAGCTTGAGCAGCACGCCTGCATTGGCAGTGCGTTGTATCTCCATATTCTCTTATACGCCTTCCTTAGCGCGGCGGATATGCTCAGCCTCAGTGCAACCGGTGGTGGACACGTGACCCTGCAGGGGTACCAGCTTGTCGTTGATAGCATCCAGAATCCAGCTGGCCTGGGGGAAGAAGTACTCGTCGAACTCGAAGGGAGGTGTGATCCAGTTCTTAGCGCCGATTACAACGGGAGGCGCATCCAGATCATCGAAGCACAGCTCGGTAATGTTGCGGGCAACATCATTCATAAAGCTGCCACGGGCGCAAGCATCGGATACCAGAACTACACGACCGGTCTTGCGAACAGACTTCACGATCTCAGTGTAATCCAGAGGTGCCAGGGAGTGCAGGTTGATAACCTCAGCCTCCATACCGTACTTCTCAGACAGTTCCTTAACAGCGTCCATAGCGCGGTACAGGACTGCGCCCAGGGTCAGAATGGTAACATCCTTACCCTCGCGGACCTTGTTTACATCACCGATGGTGATCTCGTAACGCTCCTCGGGAACGCCGCCCTCGTGGAACTGCTCACCCACGTCATAGATTCTCTGAGATTCAAAGAAGACAACAGGGTCAGTACCCTTCAGCGCGGTTTCCATCAAGCCCTTAGCTTCCCAAGGTGTTGCGGGGAAGCAAACCTTCAGACCGGGAATATGTGCACACAATGCGGTCCAGTCCTGAGAGTGCTGAGCGCCGTACTTGGAGCCAACAGAAACACGCAGAACCAAAGGCATCTTCAGAATGCCGGCAGACATAGACTGCCACTTTGCCATCTGGGTGAAGATTTCGTCACCGGCGCAGCCAATGAAGTCAGCGGACATCAGTTCAACCAGCGCGCGGCCACCGGACAGGGCATAACCAACGGCAGTACCCACAATAGCGCCCTCAGCCAAGGGAGAGTTGAACAGACGGCAGTGAGGCAGAGCGTCCATCATGCCACGGTAAACAGCGAATGCGCCACCCCAGTCACGGCAGTCTTCGCCGTAAGCGATCAGAGTGGGATCCTCATAGAAGCGGTCCCAGATAACCTCGGACAGAGCGTCACGCAGGTTATACAGCTTCATCTTGGAAACGGGCTTGCCGACAGGACCAATGGGGCTGCGGCTCTTGGACTTAATCTTCTTATAGCCCTCAGCCTCTTCCTTGGGAACGGTGAACTCGGGAGTGCGGTCGGTGAACTTCTCAACCTTCTGGTTGGAGTACATCACAC
This sequence comes from Faecousia sp., assembly GCA_045587845.1. Taxonomy (GTDB): domain Bacteria; phylum Bacillota; class Clostridia; order Oscillospirales; family Oscillospiraceae; genus Faecousia. Next base: position 257 of record JAZNDB010000165.1, on the reverse strand, counting down.
GCTCCACAACTGCGGGATGCTTCTTGAAATCGCAGTAGGGGCTGATTTCGGGATCGGCAGCCGCCTTACAGATGAGGGTCATACGCTCAGTGGTTTCTGCCAAAATTGCGTCAACCTCAGCTTGTGTCATAACGCCAGCCTCAACCAGAGCTGCAGGATAAGTGGTCAGAGGATCAACTTCCTTCCAGGCATCCATCTCTTCCTTGGTGCGGTATGCATTCTGGTCGGAGACGGAGTGACCGGAAAAACGGTAAGTG
>JAZNDB010000164.1:0-6889 GCA_045587845.1 Faecousia sp. | reverse complement strand
AGTACCAGGAGGAACCGGCAGAACCGGGCATTGTGGAGGTTTCACGCAGGCCCATGATGCCATTTGCATCATAGTGCTTCCACGCTTCTGCATTTTCCAGAGGCGCTTTACCGCCCTTACCCTTGTAGTCTTCCAGTTCGGGCAGAATCAAAGGCAGCTCGCTATCCGGCAGGAATACGGTCTTGCCGTCCTCGGTATACACGCAAGGAACAGGCTCGCCCCAGTAACGCTGACGGGCGAAAATCCACTCGCGGAAGTGGTAGTTCACCTTTCTTCTGGCAACGCCCTGCTTTTCCAGCTTGACGGTGATAGCCTCCTTGGCCTCTTCCACGGTCAGGCCGGTGAACTCCTCAGAGTTAACCAGCTTGCAGCCCTTACCTAAGTAGTCTTGCTTTTCAAAAGCGCATTCGGAAACGTCACGGCCTTCAATAACCTGCATCATAGGAATCTTGTGGGCGATTGCGTACTCAAAGTCACGCTGGTCGTGGCTGGGAACAGCCATAACCGCGCCGGTGCCGTAGTTGCCCAGAACGAAATCGCCGATAAACACAGGCACTTCCCTGCCGTTGACAGGATTGATGGCATAAATGCCTTCCAGCTTGCAGCCGGTCTTGGTCTTGCTGGCATCGGTACGGTCAATTTCGCTCTTCTTGGCAGCCTCAGCAATATAGGCCTCCACCTCTGCCCGGTTTTCCACCCGGTCCAAAAGGGATGCGGTAATCTTGCCATCGGGAGCTAACACCATAAAGGTGATACCGTAAATGGTTTCGATACAGGTGGTATAGATGGAGAATTCACCGCCGCCAACCAACTTGAAGTCTACCTCTACACCGGTGGACTTGCCAATCCAGTTACGCTGGATTTCCTTGGTGGATTCGGGCCAATCAATCTCATCAAGGCCCTCCAGCAGCTTTTCAGCAAATGCAGGCTGGTCAATGACCCACTGCATCATCATTTTCTTCACAACAGGATAGCCGCCACGTTCACTCTTGCCGTCAATCACCTCGTCATTGGCAAGCACTGTACCCAGCGCTTCACACCAGTTGACAGGCATTTCAATCCGCTTGGCATAACCGGCTTCAAACAGTTTCTTAAAAATCCACTGGGTCCACTTATAGAAGTCGGGATTGGAAGTAGCGATTACCTTAGACCAATCGTAGTCGAAGCCCAATTCCTTCAACTGCTTGGAAAACGTTTCAATATTGGCCTGGGTAAAGCCGTTGGGGTGATTGCCGGTATCCACGGCATACTGCTCTGCGGGCAGACCAAAGGAGTCATAGCCCATAGGGTGCAGAACATTAAAGCCCTGCATACGCTTCATACGGGACATAATGTCCGTTGCGGTATAGCCTTCCGGGTGACCTGCGTGCAGACCTACACCGGAGGGATAAGGGAACATATCCAGCACATAGTATTTGGGTTTGGAAAAATCCCACACATCGGTGGCGAAGGTATTATTCTCTTCCCAATATTTTTGCCATTTGGCTTCTACTTTCTGATGCTCATAAATCATTTTCTTCTCTCACTCCTCTGTGATGACATCTTGCATATCCACCTGCTGCGCATCTGCCCACAGGCGCTCCAAAGAGTAGAACTCTCTTGCTTCCTCGGTAAACACGTGGACAACCACACTGCCGTAGTCCAACAATTCCCAGGTATTGCCACGGTGACCCTCACGGCCCAGCATAGGCTCGCCCAACTGCTCCAGTGTGTATTCTGCGTGATCGCAGAGGGTTTTTACGTGGGTGTTGGAGGTGCCGGTGCAGATAATAAAATAATCCGCCAGAGAGCTGACCTCGTCAATTTTCAGCAGCTTAATATCCAAGCCCTTCTTGTCGTCCAGAGCCTTCGCTACCTGATAAGCAACTTCTTTTGCACTTAACATACTATCTACCTCTCATATTCCGGCTTTTTCCAGGAAGGCAAGCGCCTCCGCAGATGCCGGAGAAATTTCCTGATTATTCTTTTGGAGCATTTCCACGGTCATTTCCAGACCCAGCTTCAACGCCTTGTCCAGATCCGTATAGGCAAAATGCCGCAGCTTTTCAACCCCCGGAAAATCCCGGTTTGGCTCCATATAGTCGGCAACGTAAAGAATCTTTTCCAAGGTGGTCATATCGGGTTTTCCGGTGGTGTGGCTGCAGATTGCGTCTACTACCTGTCTGTTCTCCCCAAAAATCCGGTCTGCTACCAGGCTGCCGGTCAATGCGTGGAGGGTTTTGGGGTATTTTTTGGAAAAGTCACCCAGTACAATACCATATTCGTCGCACAAAGTCAATTGCAGGGAGCCGTCCAACGCTTTGGTAATATCGTGGAGTAAACCTGCGCGGGCAGCATCGGTTGTATCTGCGCCCCATTGCTTTGCCAGGTCCATCGCCGTATCCCGACAACCCAGCACGTGGGCAACCCGATTGGGTTTCAACAGGCTGACAACCACCTGCTCCAATTCTTCCATTGGCAAATGCTTATAATTGCCTGCTGCGCCGTAAAGATTACGGTTTTTTATATATTGCCCCACTTCCCTGGGTAAAAAACTGTCTGCGCATTGGAAAGTCAGCAATCTGCGCAGTTGGGTGGAGGAAATGGCAGTGACGGGATTTTCAACCAAATACACTTTTGCGCCCTGTTTTTCAAGAACTGTTTTTTGCTGGGCGATTTGTTCCAATTCCCCCGGATCGCCGCGGTACATCACACCAAGGGACGCATTACGCAATATTCTTTCTGGTTCTTTCCACGTTAAAAACGACAGGAACATATCCGTGCCCATAAGCAGCACCAGTTCCTTATCCGGATATATTGCAGAAAGGGTTTCCAAGGTTTCATAGGTGTAGCTTGCACCGCCACGGTGCAGTTCAATATCGCATACCTGCATTTTCTCCTCTTTTGCTATCTCTAGCATTTCTGCCCGCTGAATGGGCGTGGGAGAATTTTCAGGCATCGCTTTATGGGGCGCAATACAGGTGGGAATCAGCAACAACTGCTCTAATTGCAGCGCATCTATGGCATACTTCGCCCCACGGATATGTCCAATGTGAGGCGGATTAAACGTGCCGCCGTAAACGCCGATTCTCTCCACTGCCTATGCCCCCTTTGTATCAGTCGGAATTCTTAAGTTGCTTTTCTCTTTCCCGTTCAATGGCCTTGTCGATAGCCTGCTGGCGGAAGTATTCGTTCCGCTGCTCACGGACCTTTTTTGCCGCCTGACGGCGCGCCTGCGCACCCTTACGGACGGGATTTTTCTTTCCGATAGGTGTTTCCTTCCGTTTGGCTCTGCCCGTTTGATTGCGCTCGGCTTGCAGTTTTTCACTAAAGCGGTAGATGATGAACTTCGTGCCAATCACACCGATGCCATCGGCGCCGGTTGCTGCGCAAATTTCATCGCATACTTCTCTGGGGCTCATTAACGCGCCCTCAAGGACCTTGCCCTTCACCAGTTCGCGGGTGATCAGCTGATTTTCTGCCTCGGCAATCCCCGCCTCGGTCACACCGCCCTTACCTACCATCAAGGTGGTATCTATCGTAGTAGCCTGGGACCGTAACGCAGCGCGTTCTTTACTTGTCAGCATAGCCTGCCTCCTTTAGCTTCTCGTAAAACACCTTCAGCGCATTTGCCCGGTGGGATACTTTGTTCTTCTCCTCCGGTGTCATCTCTGCGGTAGACTTACCCATAGGGGGATAGTAGAAAATAGGATCGTAGCCGAAGCCGTTCTCCCCTGCCGGTGCGCGAAGCAGCTCGCCGTGAATTTCACCACGGGCTTGAATGGTCTTGCCGTCGGGGGTGATCATTGTAATTACACAGACAAACTTTGCCTGACGCTCACCGTCTGGAACGTTCTCCGTGTTCTTTAACAGCAGCTCCAATCTGCCTCTGTCGTCCAGCGTATCATCAAAGCCATAGCGGGCGGAATAGATGCCCGGCTCGCCGTTCAGCGCGTCCACCGCAATACCGGAATCGTCTGCCAAAGCGGGCAGACCGGTGGCTTCCATAACGGCCTTTGCCTTGATAAGTGAGTTTTCCTCGAAGGTTGTGCCGTTTTCTTCCACATCAATATCTACGCCCAATTCGGACTGGAGTACCAGCTCCATATTGAATTTCTCGGTAATTTTACTGATTTCTTCTAATTTATGTTTATTTTTACTTGCCAATACTACTTTCATTTACAAAAGCGCCTCCACAAAGTCCTTCGGTTCAAATGGCATCAGGTCATCTGCCTGTTCGCCAACACCAACAAATTTCACAGGAATTTGCAAGCTGTCTGCCACGGCAATCACAATGCCGCCCTTGGCTGTGCCGTCCAGCTTGGTGAGGGCAATGGCAGTTACGCCGGCAATTTCTTTGAATTGCTTTGCCTGAATCAAACCGTTCTGGCCCGTAGTGCCATCTAACACCAGCAAAACCTCTTTGGCAGCGTTGGGCAGTTCCCGCTGCACGATACGGCTGATTTTATTCAGTTCGTTCATAAGATTCTGCTTGTTGTGCAGCCGCCCCGCAGTGTCGATGAGAATTACGTCCACACCCTTTGCCTTGGCAGACTGGATTCCGTCATACACCACAGAGGCAGGGTCTGCGCCCTCATTTTGCCGGACAATACTGCAATCGGAACGCTCTGCCCAGATTTCCAGTTGGTCAGCCGCAGCAGCGCGGAAGGTATCTCCGGCTACCAGCAGAACTTTTTTGCCCTGCTTTTTTAACTGGGTGGCAATCTTACCGATGGTGGTGGTCTTGCCCACACCGTTGACGCCAATCACCAGCACCACAGAAGGGGTTGTGGACAGATTGAGCGCAGCATCGCCTACATTCAGCATATCCACAAGAATTTCCTTCAGCGCCTCTTTGGCTTCCTCAGTAGTTTTTAAATGTTGCTCTTTAATGGTTTTCCGCAGGCGGTCTGTGGCTTTCACAGCAGTATCTACGCCCAAATCCGCCAAAATCAGGCTCTCTTCCAGTTCGTCGTAGAAATCATCGTCTATCTCTGAAAAACCGGAAAATACATTCCCCAAGGTATCGGACAGAGCATCTCTCGTTTTGCTAAGGCCTGCCTTGATTTTATCGAAAAAACCCATAAAAACTCCTTACTCCATAATACCCAAATAGGTTTCCATCTGGTTCAAATCCAAACGAAGCAGCTTACTGATACCCTGCTCCTGCATCGTTACACCGTAAAGCACATCTGATGCCTCCATCGTACCGCGACGGTGGGTAATGACAATAAACTGGGTCTTGCTGCTCAAATTCCGCAGGTACGAGGAGAAACGCTCTACGTTTCTGTCGTCCAGCGCAGCATCAATCTCGTCCAGCATACAGAAAGGTGTGGGACGTACCTTCAAAATGGCAAAGTACAGCGCAATTGCCACAAACGCTTTTTCGCCACCGGACAGAAGTGTAATCGTCTTCACCTGTTTTCCGGGAGGCTGTACGCGGATTTCAATGCCACAGGTCAGCGGCTCATCGGGGTCTTCCAGCAGAAGCTGACCCTTACCGCCACCGAACATTTCTTCAAAGACCTTACCGAAATACTCGTTAATCTTAGCAAACTCGGTAACGAAAATTTCAGTCATTTGGCCGGTGATTTCCTTGATAATGCCTTCCAAATCCTTCTTGGCGCCCAAAACATCGTCCCGCTGTTCGGTCAGGTAGGTATAACGCTCATTTATGCGGGCGTATTCCTCAATAGCGCCCAGGTTGGGTGTGCCCAATGCGGAAATTTTCCGTTTCAGCTCTGCAATCAAGCGATTGCCTGCCGCCACGGATTCGATTTCTCCCCGCTTTTCTGCCGCAGTACCGGGAGTCAGGCCATAAGTATCCCACAGTTTATCGATGGTGTTTCGCTCCTCGATTTCCATCGTTTCCTTTTTGTTCTGCAACAGGGCGCAGGTACGTTCCATTGTGAGAATGGACTTGTTCTTCTCTTGAATGTCGCTTTCTGCCTTGGATTTAGAGGCCTCAATGCTGGCATACTCGCCCAATGCGTCCTGCATAGACTGACGCATTTTGGCAACATCCTGGCTATTGTCCTGCAGACGGAGCTGCTGACGGGCAATTTCTTCCTCCAAACGGTGATTCTCTTCCAGAATTGCGTCGATATCTGCCAGCTTTCTGCTCTTATCCCCTTCGGTTGCCGCCTGCAGCACCCGCAGGTCGGCAATATGGGCATTGGCAGTATTCTTCTCTGCCTCCAACGCAGCAGACTCTGTCCGCAGACCGTTAATCTGGTCGGTAATGACAGCCACAGTCTTATCAGCCTCAGACTGCGTGCCCTCCAAAGCAGAAATCTTCTGGCGGGTTTCTGACAGCTGCGATGTATACACTTCAATCTGCGCCCCAATGGCGGAGAGTTGCTCCTTATCGGCATTCTCCCGATTTTTCAGATTGATAAGCTCTGCATTGGCGGAGGCCTTTGCATCGCAAATTGCCTGCAACCAGATTTCGTGCTGACGCACCAAACCCTCGGCAGTAAGCACCTGCTTTTCTGCTTCCTGCAGTTGTTCCTTGGCGGTATTCAACTGGAAGTCTACCTGATCCGCTGCGCGGCGGGCTTCCTGGAATGCTACCTCTGCCTCCTTGAGCTTTGCCGTCAATTCCTTTTCCTGGGCGGCCAGCTTGTCCAGCTCGTTGGCGCGGCTCAAAATACCTGCCTCTTTATTCACAGAGCCACCGGTCATAGAGCCGCCGGCATTCATCACCTGACCGTCCAGCGTAACAATCTTAAAGCGGTTACCGTACTGCTTTGCCATTGCGATGGCCGCATCCAGATCCTGCACAATCACAATTCTGCCCAACAGGTTTTCCATAATACCTGCATAGGGCTTATCATATTTCACCAGTGTGGACGCAATACCCACATAGCCACGGCAATTTTCCAGACCCTTTTCCTGCAGGGCTCTTCCC
>JAZNDB010000163.1:0-14927 GCA_045587845.1 Faecousia sp. | reverse complement strand
GCCAGCACCAATGCCGCCAGCAGAAGTAAGCATAGTCGCTTCATTTACTGTCTCCTTGCCAAAGTGTAATCATCCCCCTGCCGATAGTAGGGGCAGTGAGGCTTAGGGTTGGTATACAGTCGGTACACCTCGTCCTCATCTAAATCCATTTTGCAGTAGTATTCATCATACTCTTCATCATAATCGTAGTACCAACAGGTTTCGCACTCATTTTCCATAACCTAAACTCCTTAAATACGCCTGCGCATCAAAGGGATAGATTTTCTCATCCTTACGCAAATACAGCGGGTGGTGCGGATGTCCCTTTTTGCTCATCTTGCCTGCGCAGTACCAGCTTGCGCCATAATCTTGCCCGATCGCCAGCATATCCTGCAAACATTGGGGAAGATACTCCCGTTTTTCTATAATCGTGCCCCAGGCCGCCCACACAGACGGTTTTTCCGAGATGGACAACACATAGCGAAAAGCCTCCAAATTTTCCCGGTGGAGTTGCATATTGCAGGTTTGCTCCATCGCATTGGGGTCCGTGGCCCGCTGGGCGTAGACATTGAACATAATAAAACTGTCAAAACCGTTTCCCAGAGCAATCCGTTCCACAGATTTCAGGGTATTGTCCAAATCCCCAGGCCGGGCCGTAGAGGGATTGATACCGATGCAAATAAGGGGGTTATTTCCCCGTGTGCCCAATATGTAACGGTACTCCGAGTAAAAATTGGGGGCATACAGCCATTTATTGACATCGTATTCCGGGTTGGGCAGGTTTGCAGACCTTATGGCTTGTTGGAATGTGACCAACTCCAGCTTATCGGTTGTAACTGAAGGTATATGCATATTTTTCTCCTAATTTTGTGCCCTTCAAAAAGCTGCAACGTAGCATCAGGGCGGTCGCACGGTTCAAAAACGGATTTGGATTATATCACTCAGGCTATACCCACAAAACTGTATCCACAGGAATATCATATTCCTCTGTGGGCAGATGCTCTACCATTTGAAAATCATAGCAAAGCGCCAGTGTGGGATGATCCGGCTCTTCCGCCAGAAAGCGGTCGTAGAAACCACCGCCATAGCCCATACGGTCGCCCTGTTTTGTGAATGCAAGGCCAGGCATCAATACCAACGCGGTTTTGTCCTCCGCCACAGGAGTATCCAATATAGGCTCGGGAATTCCCATTTCGTTCTTCTCTACCCTGGATAGGTCCTCCAGGTAAATAAACCGCATAGTATCTCCGTACATTTTGGGAACCGCCACCCGTCTGCCGTCCCGAATCGCCTGCTCTAACATAGGCACGGTGCGGACCTCCTGGTTATAAGGCAGATAACCGTAAATCGTTTTGGCATTTTGATAGGCCTCAGACTGAGCAAACAGTTCCCCCAACTTTTCGCTGCGGGAGGTAATTTCTGCCTCGGTCATTGCCCGTTTCTTCTCACGAATCTCCCGGCGCAGGGCTTTTTTATCCATTGGACTCCTCCTTAGGATTTTTCCGGAACAGCCGGAACCACAAAAGCACCGCCAGCTGCCCGGGAATACCTAGCAGAAACAGTTTCCAAATATTGAAGCTGACGAACATCAGCAAAGACACATAAATACTTAAAATACTGCCCCATACAAGAATCGATACCAGGGTCTTATTCCAGCGAAAATCCCGCCAGGCAGACAGTAGACTCAGCAATACAATGGCATTGGCAGGAATGGCATAGATAAACGCGATCCAGCTTCTGGGAATATCCAGTGAGGAGATAATCACAAACAAAAGCAACGCAACAAACCACACAAGCAGAGAGCTTAGACCTAAAATGCTCAGCTTGTCCGCTTTCCGTTTCAGAGTTTTCTCCACTGCCTTTTCCATTTTTTCCACAACTGCGCTCTTTTCCTCCGGCAACTCGTTGGGATCTGTCAGCAAGTCATTCACGTTCACCGCAAAGAGCTCCGCCAGTTGCACCAAGGTCAGCACGTCCGGCATAGATTCTCCCCGTTCCCACTTGGACACCGCTTTGTCGGAGTAATTCAGTTTCTCCGCAAGTCCCGCTTGTGTCAATCCCTGCCGTTTCCGGTAGGTGGCTATATTTGAGCCAAGAACGGCTTTTAACTTCTCGTCTTGCATAGGGTTCCTCCAGGGTATCGTTTTCTAGGGTGAGAGGACTTGAATCCAAACAACATCTCACTTTATATTTTAACAGAAAACCGCAGGTTTTTCAACCATAGAAAATGCCACTCTTCCGAGTGGCATTTATGTATCAGTTTTGTGGGAATAGCTGTTCGTAGCAATACTTCATAATGGCGCTTCGGGTAACGATGCCGATAAAGGTATCTTTGTCGTCCACCACAGGCACAAAGTTCTGACCGCTGGCCCGCTGCACCAAATCGTGCATATTGGTGGTCACCCGAACAGGTACATTATCCTTACGGCGGGTAATCTCCATAATTCGCCGCGCCTCTGCCTGGCGCATATCCATATAACACATATTTTTCAGCGCCCACAACAGGTCACCCTCTGTTAACGTGCCACGGTACTCGCCCCGCTTGTTCAAAATAGGTAGCGCCGCAAAACCGCACGCTTCCATTTTTTCCAAAGCCTGTCGCACCGTGTAGTCATCATATACGAAGGCGCACATTGCCTTCGGTGTTAGAAAGAATAGAATATTATTCATAATTGCTCCTTTAATGCAATGGTCCGTGACGTTCCCGCCACTGGTAATATTATAGCATAAAATTTGCAAATAAGCATATAAAATATCTGCAAACAAATTGTAACGCCGCAGAAAAACAGGCCCGTTTTTTGTACAAGTTGCACAACATCGGCAAAATCCGACCAAAACCATTTGTTAAATTAAGCAAATTCTACCCCCGGTAGACGGTTGTTCTACTTCTTGTGGCGCAAAAAACGCATCGGTAGGGTGTATTCTACAGAGTAACCTGTTATGCTGTATATAACAGAAAGGTGGCGCAGCTATGGCAAAACGAATCAAATTACAGGACAGGCAGCTCCCCAATTACACCCGCGGGGAGGAGATTATGAATATGGTCACCCACATCGTAGGCGGTGGACTGGGTGTTCTGATTTTAGCGGCTTGTCTTATCCTTGCAATACTGGCAAAAAGCACTTTGGGTATTGTAGGGTCTGCTATTTTCGGCGGAACAATGATTACTCTTTATACGATGTCCAGCGTTTATCACGGGCTTCACCCAGGCACAGGGAAGAAAGTAATGCAGGTCATTGACCACTGCACCATCTACTTTCTCATCTGCGGCACCTATACGCCGATTCTGCTCTCCTCCTTTGTGCCTGTCTATCCGTTTCTCGGGTGGGGACTTCTGGTGGCAGAATGGGGTTTGGCGATTCTTGCCGCTACCCTCACTGCCATTGATTTGAAAAAGTACAACATTTTTTCGATGATTTGCTACATTGCTATGGGCTGGGGCATTGTCTTTTTCCTGCCGCAAGCGCTGGCGGTACTGACGAAACCCGGTTTTTTGCTGCTGCTGAGCGGTGGTATTGCCTATACCGTGGGAGCAATCCTTTACGGCATCGGCTCGAAACAGCGGTGGTTTCATTCCGTGTTTCATATTTTTGTGGTGCTGGGAAGCGTGCTGCAGGCGATGGCGATTATATTTTATGTGCTTTGATTCCCCCATCCAAAAATCATAGATTTTTGCCAGCTCTCCCAAAGGGAGAGCCAAGTGGCCTCGCAAGGACAAATAGGGGCGGGAGCAAGCCCCCGCCCTACAATGATAAAAAGAGCGTGCCGGACGGCACGCTCTTTGGTTATTCTTCGGTATTTACACTGTCGAAAATGGTGGTTTCCTCGGTTGCGCCGATCTCTCTGCCTGCCATACAGTCAGCAAACTGCTTGCCTGTCATAGTTTCGTGCTCCAGCAAAAATGCAACCACCTGCTTCATTTTTTCAGCATCCCGCAGGAGAATCTCCTTGCACTGGTTATAGGCTTGGTCTATGATTGCCTTTACCTCATCATCGATGGTGCCGGCAACCTTTTCGGAATAGCCCTTGACCTTCTCATAGTCACGTCCGATAAACAGCTCGTCGCCACCGGTGTAGGATACTGTTCCCAAGCTCTCACACATACCGTAGCGGGCAACCATATCCCGCGCCAGCTTGGAAGCTCTGTCGATATCGTTGGATGCGCCGGTGGAAATATCCTTCAAAAACAGCGCCTCTGCCACACGTCCGCCCAACAGACCTACAATTCGCTCGTACATCTCGTTGCGGGTCAGGTGGTCACTGTCCTCTTTGGGTGTAGTCCAGGTCAGACCCAAGGCTCTGCCTCTGGGGATAATGGAAATCTGATGCACCGGGTCGTGGGTGGGCAGGCTATGCATCGCAATAGCGTGACCTGCCTCGTGGACCGCAGTTAAGCGCAGGTCCTTTTCCAGACGAACACGGCTCTTCTTCTCCGGACCTGCCATAATCTTCATCATAGCATCATTCAAATCCTGCATATTCAGCACAGGGCGATCCTCCCGCGCTGCCAGAATGGCAGCCTCGTTCAGCAGGTTTGCTAAGTCCGCGCCGGTAAAACCGGAGGTAGCCAAGGCAACCGTTTTCAGAGAAACGGAATCGTCCAGCCGCTTGTCCTTGGCGTGGACCTTGAGTATTTCCTCTCTGCCCTTTGCATCGGGGGAGTTTACATAAATCTGCCGATCAAATCTGCCGGGGCGCAGCAGCGCCGGATCCAGAATATCCGGGCGGTTGGTAGCCGCAAGCACAATCACACCCTCGGTTTTGCCAAAGCCGTCCATTTCCACCAGTAGCTGGTTCAGGGTTTGTTCACGCTCGTCGTGACCGCCGCCCATACCGGAGCCACGTTTCCGGCCCACTGCGTCAATTTCGTCAATAAAGATGATTGCAGGGGCAACTTTCTTTGCCTGCTGGAACAAATCCCGCACGCGGCTGGCGCCCACACCTACGTACATCTCCATAAAGTCTGAACCGGAGATGGACAAAAAGGCTACATCTGCCTCACCTGCCACGGCCTTTGCCAAAAGGGTTTTGCCGGTACCGGGCGCGCCGGCAAGCAGTATGCCGTGAGGAATCTTCGCGCCAATATCTGTGAACTTTTTGGGGTTGCGCAGAAAGTCCACAACCTCCTGCAGTTCTGCCTTCTCCTCGTCTACGCCAGCCACATCTGCAAAGGTTATCTTTTTGCCGGACTGACCGAGGCCCGCCCGGGCTTTTCCGAAATTGGCCATAGGATTATTCTGATTGGCTCTGCCCATAAAGAACATCCACACCAACACAATTGCCAAGCCAGCTATGATAATGGGGAACACAAAATCCCACGGGGACATCTCTTCCCCTGCCACAAAATTGTAGCTTTCCAGTATGCCGCTTTGGGACTGGGTTTGCAGGATGTCCCACATATCCCGGTGGAATCCCTCGGGGTCGGCTAATTTGGTAGTTAAGGTGTTCTTTCCATTGTAAGGTGTATGGAGCTTTAACTGGATATATTCCCCCTCCACCACGAAGCTCTTTACCTGCTCCTGACGGAACAAGGCAATGATTTGGGAATAGGGTACGGCATCATTCTTCTGCCCAAACAGACCCAACATCCAGGAAAATGTCAGCGCCAGAATTGCTACATAAATAACAACAGTTATGATTTTACGGTTTTTCAAAATGCGGGGTTCTCCTTAATTCTGATATGCTTCCGGCTTTAAAACGCCGATATAGGGCAGGTTGCGGTAAAACTCATTGAAATCCAGACCGTAGCCTACCACAAATTCGTTGGGAATGGTAAAGCCCACATATTCGGGCTTCAAATCAATACCGGGCTTGCGGCGCTCAGGCTTGTCCAAAAGCGTGCAAATCTTCAATGAAGCGGGCTGTCTGTCCAGCAGATACTTATGCAGGAAAGCCAAAGAATTGCCGGTATCGTAGATATCCTCCAGAATCACCACGTGGCGACCCTTAATATCCACAGACAGATCCTTTTTTACCATTACATTGCCGGTACTGTTGGTGCCGCCGTATGAAGACAAACACATAAAGTCAATCTCACAGGGAACTGTAATTCTCCGCACCATATCTGCAAAGAAAATCACAACACCCTTCAATACACCTACAAAAATGGGATTCTTGCCAGCATATTCCTTTGACAGAATTTCTGCCAGTTCTTCTACCTTTTTCTGAATCTGTTCTTCAGAAAGCAGCACCTTTTCAATATTCGTTTCCACCTTGCGATCCTCCTGTTTTCTATCTCTTATCGGTATTCTATCTGTATTCTGACAGTTCCGTCACCGGAAAGTCTGTCCAAATTCCCACCAAAACCAATCACTGCCAACACGCCTTCCTCATCGGCAAGTACAGGGATTGTATCCCGCATAGATGCGGGGATTTTTGCGTCGATAAACAATTTTTTCAGGCTCTTTGTGCCGCCCAGCAAGCGAAGGGTATCCCCTGTTTTCCGGCTACGCAGCACCATCTTCCCTTTCGGGGTAAAGGCGAAGGACTCTGTGGTTCGTTCCCCGCTTTCGTTGGGGCAGCAGGTCAGCCTCACACCGGGAAGCTGATACGCGCCGGGGCAGGTAATCACCTGTTCTGCAAAAGCATTTTCCCCTTTCACCGGCTTTAATGTGTCATAAGTTCTTGTCATTACCACGCCGTTGGGGAAGGTCGCCCTTGCAGAGGGATTTTGGGAAAAGACAAGCTTTTCCATAGCGCAGATATGCGACCCCTCCGGCTCTTTTACACCGGCCTGCAGAAGATGATTTGCCAGCACCCGGCTACGAATTGCCGGTTCCATAATACGTAGCTGATTCACATCGTCTGTATGGTGTTTTTCTGCCATTTGGCTGAGGGCTTGCGCATCCTGCCGTAATCTTTCCGCCATTGCAGAAAGGTTCAAAGGCAGGCTGGGGTTTTCCTGCTTCAGCAGGGGCATTACGTTATGGCGAAGACGGTTTCTCAAAAAATCGTCCTCCCCGTTGGAGCTATCCTCCACGTAAGAAATGCTGTACTCCTTTAAAAAGCCCAGCACCTCCTGGCGGGTAATATCCAACATAGGGCGAATCAAATTGCCATTGACAGGCGCAATGCCCCCCAGGCCTTTCAGCCCTGTGCCACGCACCAGATGCATTAGTATGGTCTCTGCATTATCGTCTGCGGTATGGGCGGTAGCAATTCTGCCGGGGAGGTTTTTCAAAAAGGCATATCTTGCCTCCCGCGCTGCCGCCTCTAAACCTTTTTTGCCGGCAACCACCTGTCCGCCGCTTACCGTCAGCGGAATTTTGTAGTCATCGCAAAAGTGTCTTACAAAGGCCTCATCTCTGTCCGACTCTTCGCCCCGAAGATGATGGTTAAAATGGGCCGCGGAAAGGGAGATGTTCAGCTTGTCCTTTAATAAGTACAGCCCCCACAGCAGCGCCATAGAATCTGCGCCACCGGACACCGCGCAGACAATCGCCTCACCGCGATAGTCCATCATAAAAGCCTTCAGCTTATTCAGCATGCTTCCACTCCCGGTCTGTAAAGGTCTGGTACTGGGGAATCCACTGAAGCTTTACCGTACCCACCTCGCCGTGACGGTTTTTGGACACGATACATTCCGCAACACCCTTATCCTCGGTGTTTTCGTTATAGTATTCATCCCGGTACAGGAACAGTACTTCGTCGGCATCCTGTTCGATAGCGCCGGATTCCCGGAGGCCAGACAGCATAGGACGCTTATCCGTACGACTTTCCGGTCCACGGGACAACTGGCTCAGACAAACCACAGGAACATTCAGTTCCTTTGCCATAATCTTTAAGCTACGGGAAATATCGCTGACCACGTTCACACGGCTATCGCCGCCTTTGCCGTAGCCGGAGCCCTGCATCAGCTGCAAATAGTCAATAACAACCATACCCAAATTCTCTACCCGGCGGCACTTTGCGTTCATCTCCGCCACGGTGATAGAGGGATTATCATCAATGCGAATATCCGTCTGGCTTAGGGCAACGGACGCCATACTCAGCTTGCCCCATTCCTCTTCGGTGAGCTTGCCGGTTGCCATTTTTTGTCCGTCCACAAAGCTCTCAATGGCCAAAAGACGCATAGCCAGCTGTTCACGGGACATTTCCAGGTTGAAAATGGCTACGGTTTTATTATACTTTTTCGCCACATTCAGCGCTAAATTCAAGGCAAATGCAGACTTACCCATAGCAGGACGGGCCGCCACCAGCAAAAGGTCAGACTTATTTAAGCCGTTAATCTTCTTATCCAAATCCCGCATACCGGTAGACATACCGGGAATGGCGGAATCCGACTGGCTCAGCTCCGTTAAATGGTCAAACACCTTATGCAAGGTCACACCGATCGGCTCCAGAGAATCCCCCCGTTCGCCCTTGCGAATGGCATAGATTTTCTTTTCCGCCACCTCTAAAATCTCTGCGGTGGTGCCAACCTGCTCCTGCACCATTTGGGAAATGTCTGTGGATGCGTCAGAGAGGGCTCTGAGCATCGCCTTATCTTTGACAATATTGGCATACTGCACCGCATTGGCTGCGGTGGGCGTAATTTTCATCAGCTGCATAATATAGTCACGGGAATTGTCGTGGTGCACACCCAACTCCCGCATCTTATCCAGCACCGTCACAGGGTCAATGGTCTGAGAGAAATTAAACATCGTATAGATGGTTTCATAAATCTCCCGATTCTGCTGCAAATAAAAATCCTCAGGACGGACAATGCCAATCACATCGGTCAAGCACCGACTGTCAATCAGTATGGAGCCCAGCACGGCCTGCTCTGCCTCCACGGAATGGGGGCTTTGTTTGACCAGCAGTTCTTCATCCATATCTGTTTCTCCTCTCTGTTTTTACGCTTCCTGAATTTTCACCGTCAGAGGCGCAACAATCTCATAGCCCAACTTACACTGCACGGTATACGTGCCCACGTTCTTAATGGAGTCGGACAATACAATCTTCCGCTTGTCGATCGCAATACCGGATTGTTCCTTCAGGGCATCTGCGATTTCCTGATTGGTAACCGAGCCAAACAGTTTGCCTGCGCCGCCACCCTTAGCAGTGACCACCAAGGTCATCTCCCGCAGCTTTTTGGAGATTTCCAGCGCCTCGGCCCGTTCCCTGGCTGCCTTTTCAGCGGCAGCCTTATCGTTCATACCCATAGTATTGATGGCATCGGGTGTTGCTTCCACTGCCAGCTTTTTGGGGAGCAGATAGTTTCTTGCGTAGCCGTCGGAAATCTCTGCCATCTGGCCCTTTTTACCCTTGCCCTTTACATCCTGTAAAAAAATAACTTTCATTTCTATATCCTCACTCTTCGTAAAAATTATCGATAGAAGCCACTAAGCGGTCCAGCACCTCTTTTACTGTGCTTCCTGTAATCTGCGCGCCTGCGGTTGCTGTATTACCGCCGCCGCCCAGGGGTTCCAAAACCACTTGCACATTGGTCTGTCCAATGGATCGGGCAGAGACAAAGACCGTTTCTCCGTCGGGATACACCACAAAGGACGCGGTAATGCCGCAGATATCCAAAAGCTCATCTGCTGCCTGAGATGCCAACACCCGGGAGGTGGGCTCACTTAACGTGGCAATGGCAATCTCATTCCGGTAAAGTCTTGCCGCTTTAATGATTTGGAACTTCTCCATTGTATCCTTAAAGTCGTTTTGCAGAAGTTTCTTGACCGCCACTGTGTCTGCGCCCATTTGACGCAGGTACGCAGCTGCCTCAAAGGTGCGTTCACCTGTGCGCACATTGAAGCTCTTTGTGTCCAGGAAAATGCCTGCCATCAGGGCTTTTGCCTCAATGGGAAGTACATCGTCCTTTTCCACTGCATATTGCAGCAGCTCTGTTGCCAGCTCCGACGCAGAGGATGCGTAGGGCTGGTGGAGGTTTACAACCACGGGATCGATGTAATCTGCCGCGCGGCGGTGGTGGTCCACCACACAAATTCTGGGCACTGTCTCCAGAAGGGGCTGGTACTCTACCTGATCAGGACGGTTGGTATCTACCACCACCAACGTGGTGCGGTTATCGCACAGAAGCATAGCATCCTGCCCTGAAATAAAGGCGTTGGCATAGGCAGGAACACTGCGGATTTCCTCCAGAAAGTCAGGCGCCATATTGTTCTGCAAATCCAGCACGATGTGGGCCTGCGCTTCTTTTTTGCGACACATACAGAAAATGCCCAGCGCAGCGCCAATGGCATCCAGATCCGCGTTTTTATGGCCCATAATCAACACGTGGCTGCTCTGTCCGATCAGCTCCATTAAGGAGTTGGAAGTTACGCGGGAGCGAACTTTGCTGCGTTGCTCTGCCTCTTTATTACGACCGCCGTAGAAATTGAAATTCAACCGATCCTTTACTACCGCCTGGTCACCGCCGCGGCTCAGCGCCATTTCGATGGCCAACGCAGCAAACCGGTAGCCTTCTTCAAACGTCTCGCCCTCTACGCCCAAGCCAAAGGAGATGGACGCAGCCAGGCCTGCAGGGTTGGTAATTGCGTGAACGTCCTCCAAAACCGAGAACTTATCCTCAATCGCCCGCTTCAAGTCCTTCTTTTCAAAGACGAACAGGTAGCGATTTCTCTCCAAACGGCGGAACAGACCGTGGTAGCTCTCCGTCCATTGGGTGATGGCATCGTTGATTTTTGCATTCAGCGCAGAAATAGCGCCTTCGCTTAAATTTTTGATCAGTTCCTCATAGTTGTCTACCAGTATGATCGACACCACGGGACGGGAACGGACATACTCATCCCGCACCTGATAAAGCTCCGTTAAATCTGAGAAGTACAACGCCGCCAGTTGCGTTTGCTGCTGATCGTTTGCCTGAATTGCAACGCCATAAATACGGTAGCGGTGGTTTAACAGTTTTACGTCGTAGGGATACTCTGTTTTTCCGGAAATCAGCCATTGGGTATCAAATCCGGGCAGCAGGTCTGCAATGTTCCGCTCCTTCATTGTGTCGTTAAAGCCTGTCAGATGCAGGAACTGGTCATTGGCAAAGACGATACCGCCGTCTGCCATTCGCACCACCACAATCGGAAAAGGAGGCCGTTGCCCCTGCACGCCGTTTTGTTCATCCAGCGCCTTTTGCACAAAGCTTTTCAGTTTTTTTCTGCGGCCGGCCCGCTGCACCAAATACAGCGCAAAAACCGCTATCCAAATCGCCAGTTCAATGCCTGCAAGCATATATTGCTCAAACAGGGCGGACACGCCTGCGAAGCACAGCAAAAGCATAAAATAGATTCCCATATTGGGGTGCAGTAGTCTTTTAAGTGTCTTGTCCAAAGCCGTTGCCTCCTTGCAAAATGGGTATACTATCCAAAATAGCAATAATGTTCTTACATTATAGCAAATTGCAGTACATCCTGCAACCATCTTTTTCATTTCTTTGTGTATTTTTTTGTCGACAAAATAAATGTATACAACAGGGCATTTTTGTGCTATAATACCTGTGTAAGCACCGGGTGGGCAGACCCGTGCGACTGAAAACCACATATATATTTTGCAGGCGTTTTGTGCCTTTCCCGACGTTACAGGGTCGCGGAAAGCACATGCGGTTGCCTGCTTTTTGTGTCTATTTTTATTTTTTGTAAAGGAGTTATATGTAAATTGGCTGAAAAATTGAAGATTATTCCCTTAGGCGGATTAGACGAAATCGGCAAGAATATTACCGTCTTGGAGTACGGAAAAGATATGATTGTTGTGGACTGCGGCGTAGGCTTTCCCGATGAGGAGATGTATGGCGTGGATTTGGTGATTCCCGACTTCTCCTACCTGGTGCAAAACGCAAAGAAACTGCGGGGTATGTTTATCACCCACGGACACGAGGACCATATCGGCTCTATCCCCTACTGTATGCAGCAGGTGGTGTGCCCCATTCACGGCACAGCAATGACCAACGGTCTTATTAAGCTGAAGCTGGAGGAGCATAAGATAGCAGATAAAGTCAAGCTCATTACCCACAAGCCCGGCGATGTGGTGCGGGCAGGTTGTTTTACTGTGGAATTTATCCACGTTAACCACTCCATTGCCGACGCAGTTGCCTTTGCCATCACTACCCCCGTGGGTACAGTTGTAATGACCGGCGACTTTAAAATTGACCCCTCTTCCAAAGACGGAATGACCGACCTGACCCGTTTCGGTCAGTTGGGTAATGAGGGTATTTTGGCGCTGATGTGCGATTCCACCAACGTGGAACGACCCGGCTACACCCCCAGCGAAAACGTGGTGGCTGAGGGTTTGGACCGCCAGTTTAAGAATTGCGACCAACGTATTATTGTTACCACCTTTGCCTCCAATATGCACCGCATTCAGGCGGTTTTGGCCACCGCCCACCGCTACGGCAGAAAGGTTGCCGTCACCGGCCGGAGTATGGAAAATATGCTGAAAGTGGCGCAGGAACTGGGCTATCTTACCATTCCCGCAGGTACACTGGTGGAGCTGGGCGCTACGAAAAGTCTGCCGAAAAACAAGGTGGTTATTGTATCCACAGGCTCTCAGGGTGAGAATATGTCTGCGCTGTACCGTATGGCTTTTTCCACACATAAGCTGGTGGATATTCAAGCCGGCGACCGCATTATTATTTCTGCCTCTGCGATCCCCGGCAACGAAAAGGCCGTTTCCCGTATTATCAACGAACTCTACCGCAAGGGCGCTGAGGTGGTATACGAAAAGAGCGAAGGGCTGCACGTATCCGGTCACGCCTGCCAGGAAGAGCTGAAAATTATCCACGCCCTGTGTAAGCCCAAATTCTTTGTGCCTGTGCACGGCGAACAGCGTCATCTGCAGATTCACGGCAAGCTGGCTGTGAATATGGGTGTTTCCCCCAAGAATGTCCGTATTGGCGAACTTGGTTCTGTGATTGAGTTCACCGGCAAAAGCTGCAAAATCAATGGCTCTGTGCCTGCCGGTAAGGTCTTTGTGGACGGCACCGGCGTGGGTGATGTGGGCAGTGTGGTCCTGCGGGACAGAAAGCACCTGGCCCAAGACGGTATGATTGTGGTATGCGTGAATATCAGCGCCTATGACGGTGAGCTGGTATCCGGCCCGGACATCATTACAAGAGGCTTTATCTATGTGAAAGAATCCGAGGAGCTGATGGAAGAATTGCGTGAAGTGGTGCTGGAGTCCATTGACCGCTGCAGCCGGAAACGGATTCGGGATTGGACAGTTCTGAAAACCGCCATCAAGAACGATTTGAGTGGTTACCTGTATAAGACCACCAAGCGCAATCCTATGATTCTGCCGGTGATTATGGAAGTGTAAATAAAAACGTGCGTTGCGAAAAGCAACGCACGTTTTATTTGCTTTTATTCCATCACTTCCAGATAAAAACTCACAGGGCGGAAACCATCGTTGCAACTAAGCATTGCGGAAAAAGGATTCTTCATCCAGCCATCATAGAAGTTTCCGCCACCCCCTGCCAAGGTTTTGACAAAAGATTCCATACACTCCCACGCAGCGCTGCAAAAGCCCTCGGGCTTTTGGGCGTTTTCCGATACCCAAACTTTGCCGATTTCCGTATCGCAGGCGTGTTCGATTGGGTTTTCAAACTGTTCTATCAAGTCGGGATAGAGCGTTCTGCGGACGGCTGTAATCTTCACTTTTTTCATAGATTGTACTCTCCGTCGATTAAAATATAGGGCAAATTGCAGGCAATACACCGGGCAAGATTCTTCTCGTTTTCAGCAATCAAGTCTTCTTGATTTAAGCCGGAATCATCCAGGCGGCACTCAATCACATTTGCCTTTCCTGCAATATCGGCAAAATGCTTTTCAATGTAGTTTTTGGTCATCACAAGGCAGGTATATTGGATATGTTCCAGGTAATTTTCCGCAAAATCCTTTTGCCAGTCAAAGGGGATATAGCACCCCTCCACAATTAAATTCTGCTTGTTTTCAATGGCGGTTTTTACCATTTCCCGGACGATGGGCCACAGGTAGTCCGTTAGTTTTTCGTCGTCCATAGGGGTGAGCTCGGTTTGATTGCTGCGAATCAAGCCCATTTTCAAATGGTCGATGGACAAGTAGGGGTATCCATATTTTTCCAGCAACTTTTGGGCGTATGCGGTTTTTCCTGTGTGGGTTGCCCCGGCAATTAAAATGACCATATTCATTCACCTCTTAGCCATATTATAACACGTAAAATTCACACTTGCAATGGCGATTGCTTTGGCGGTATAATATAGGCAACGAACGCTTTGAGAGGTAGCGTATGGAGTTTTATTTTGCCCCGTTGGAGGGGCTGACCGACAGCATCTACCGCCGGCTGCACCACGCATTCTTTCCCGGTGTGGACTGCTACTACACACCCTTTTTCTCCCCCACTGTGCATCGGGCTTTGACACCCCGGGAAGCCCGGGAACTGCCTCCGGCGGATACAGTTAACTTTACCGTTATCCCCCAACTGCTTACCAAAGTGCCGGAGGATTTCATCTGGATGACCGGTGTTTGCAAAGATTTGGGATATAGGGAAGTGAATTTGAATTTAGGTTGCCCGTCGGGAACGGTAACCGCCAAAGGAAAAGGCGCAGGTATGCTGCGCAATTTAGTGGAATTGGACGGCTTTTTAGACCGGATTTTTGCAGAAGCCTGTTTGCCCATTTCCGTGAAAACCCGAATTGGCTTTCAAAGTCCTGAGGAGTTTGCAGCGATTTTAGACCTTTACAACCACTACCCCATTTGTCAGTTAATTATCCACCCCAGAGTGCGCACAGCATTTTATAACGGGCCTGTGCATATGGAATCCTTTGACCTGGCTTTACAGGAAAGCAAGGCGCCTGTTTGTTACAATGGCAGCCTTTGCACCAAAGAGGACCTTTCGGCTTTTAAATCCGCCTACCCGCAAGTAGAATCTGTTATGGTAGGCCGGGGACTGATTGCAGACCCGGGTCTTTTCACGCCCGGCGGCACTACTGCTGAAACGCTAGAAGCCTTCCACAATGCGCTCCTTGAAGGATATATTGC
>JAZNDB010000162.1:0-11168 GCA_045587845.1 Faecousia sp. | reverse complement strand
TATCTTAAAGCCGAAGCTCTAAAATCATTGTTTGAATAATTTGTCTAGCAAATTTTACTCAAGAATTTTCGTTGGCTGTTTTCGCTTAACGCTTAAACAATTCCATTTTATTAATTGTCCAAGGTGTTACTTGTTCGTCTTCGCGCTATTCAATTTACAAGGTACATCGCTTCCCGCCAAGCGGTGAGCTTGCTTATTCTACCACAACACTTTCCCCTTGTCAATAACTTTTTTCAAATTTTTACAAAATTCTTTTTGGTAAACAGATTTGCATTTTTACAGTTCCGTTTTAGAGGCAAAATGATACCCCCAGCCTCGGCTGGGGGTATGTGTTATATGGTTATTCAGCATCGTCAATTAAGCCATAGCCACCGTCATTTCTGCGGTAGACCACAGCAAAACTGCCACCGTTATCTTCATCCCGGAAAGCAAAGAAATTATGCTCCAGTAGGTTCATCTGCATCACTGCTTCTTCACGGGTCATAGGCTTAAAGTAGAACTGCTTTGTTCTGACTATTTTCAAATCATCTTCCGGCTCATCTGCTGCAAAGGATGTTTCCTCTACGGTTCGTGTAAAAGCATCCTGCCGCAAGCGACGGGCAAGGCGGGTTTTGTTCTTACGGATTTGTCCTTCAATGGTGCCAACGGCTGCATCGATGGATGCAAACATATCCGAAGTGGACTCATTGGCTCTAAACCAGGTACCTGCGCCGTGAACCGTAAGTTCTACTTTATTACGGTTCTTCTCCACAGAAAATGTAATAAGTGCTTCCGCATCCTCCTCAAAATACCTTGCCAGCTTCATTACCTTTTTTTCGGCATAAGCGTGGACATTGCCCGGCAATTTCACTTTCTTCTCACTGTACTGAAACTTCATATGCGGTCGCTCCTTTCTATTTTCACCGATTGATCGGCTTACTTATACTATACCACGGTTTCTCCATACGGACAAGGTCAGTCGTCCAAATCCCCGGTGTTATCCAGAAGTTCTGCCATTGTTAAATTGTAAAGGCTCTCCGCTTTCTGCTCAAACAACCTCCCAAGGCGAATCGCCTGCCGCTGATTGGGCGCAACCAATTCCAGCGTCATTAAATTGCCCATTTCATCATCCAGCGCCATAACCACAGAAAAATCGCCGTTTTCCCGGGGAATAATCTGCGTTTTTACAAAGCTGCTGCGGCGGAGCTGACGGTTAAATCTGGTAACTGCATTTTCCGCCTTTTGCTTAACCGTAAAGGCGATGGAGTCCTCGGTCAGTTTACCGTCTGCCCTGCCCTTTTCCGTAATCTCGTAACGGTCATCTTCCAGCTTTTGCATATGTCCCGACTCTACCATTTGGGGAAGCGCTGTGCATACATCAAAATAGCTCAGGCACTCATCCTGATAGCAAAGCTCGTATACCTCCTGGGTTGTCATCGGGTAACTGGATCTGGCTGTAACAAACAAAATCAAAACCTTTACATCCATCATATCGTGGATAAAGCCTAATCTCTTCATAAATTTCACCTCATATTTATTATACAAAATGCTGACAAAAAATCAAGCACAACACAAACACAAACTGCATAATCTGTCACGAAAGGATGGATGGTTATGGGTGATTGTATTCTTTACGCTGCAGGCTACTCCCCTGCTATGAGCTACTGTATTCAAAGTCTGAAGAAGGACGGCTTTACCATACTCTCAGAACCCAGTATGCAGGTAACCCATTTATTGCTTCCTGTGCCCAGCTTTGCGCCGGATGGCAGCATTGTAGGCGGTGGAAATCTAAGTACATTATTGACCTTGTTGCCTAAAAATATTATTGTCATCGGTGGGAATCTGGATACACCTGAACTGGATTATTATAACACGGTTGATTTGCTGCAGGACGAAACCTACCTGTCGCTAAACGCCAACATTACTGCCCATTGCGCAATTAAGCTGGCAATGAATCAGTTGCCTGTTATTTTAGAAGGGTGTCCGGCTTTAATTTTCGGCTGGGGAAGAATCGGCAAATGCCTAGCACGGCTTTTACGGCAGTTGGGCGCCCAGGTAACGGTGTGCGCAAGAAAAGAAACTGACAGATGCGCCTTAATCTCCCTGGGTTTCAACGCAACTGATTATGCGCAGGTTCAACCGCAGAATTACCGCGTTATTTTTAACACGGTGCCCACAATGTTATTTCCAAACTGTCCCGGCGACGGACTGAAAATTGACTTAGCCTCCCGGTTAGGGCTGGGCAGCGAAGATGTGATCTGGGCAAGAGGGCTTCCCGGCAAGGATGCCCCAGCCAGTTCCGGTGCGCTCATTGCCAAAACGCTGAATCCCATATTAAGAAAGGAGCCGTTATGAATATTGGGTTTGCTATGTGTGGCTCATTCTGTACGTATGCACAGGTATTTCCTGTGATGGAAGCGCTTGCAAAACAGTATGATATTATACCCATTTTCTCAGAAGTTTCCTACACCGTGGATAGTCGATTCGGTACACATCAGCAGCATATACAAACGGCAGAACAGATATGCGGCAACAGTGTGCTTCACACCATCGCTCAGGTAGAGCCTATCGGTCCGAAAAAGCTATTGGACGCGCTTGTCATTGCTCCCTGCACAGGAAACACGCTGGCAAAGCTGGCTCACAGTATTGCCGACACATCAGTAACAATGGCTGCAAAAAGTCATTTACGGAACGGCAGGCCTGTAGTGATTGCCGTTTCCACCAACGACGCGCTGGCAGGCGCTGCGGAAAATATCGGCAGACTATTGGCAAGAAAGCATATCTACTTCGTGCCATTCGGTCAGGATGATGCCGCAAACAAGCCAACCAGTATGGTTGCCGACTTTAAAAAAATCCCTCCAACGCTGACGCAAGCGCTGGAGGGACGGCAAATTCAGCCGATTATTATATGATTTAAGTAAAATCGGAGCTCTCGTCGTGGGTTAGCTCACCGTTACCGCTTATAGGGATCACGTCGCCTAAATATGTAGGCTTTGGTTGCAGGATCGACATACCAAAATCTTTTACCCGTGCCAGCACCTCCCGAATATCCCGGGCGGTCTGACCGCTGTATTGCCGATAGTCCGCCGCCACACCGTAAGCCTCAACACCCAGCGCCTCAGCAATATACAATGCCCGGTACAGGTGGTATTGTTGGGTGACGATCAAGATTTTATCCGCTTCAAAAATCTCTTTGGCGCGGTATACCGTTTCATAGGTAGAAAAGCCGGCGTGATCCATAAACACATCCTGAGAAGGCACGTCGGCCTCTACCGCAAAGCGCTTCATTGCATCCACTTCGTCATAGCTGTCGGCACCGTGGTCACCACTCATCAGCAGCTTTGGGGCAGCGCCGCCCTGATACAAGGCAACACCGCGCTTGAGGCGGTCCTCCAGCATATGGCTGGGCGTGCCATCGCTACGAACCTGGCAGCCCAAAACCACTATGCAATCAACGTTCTGCAGTTCAGAAGCCTGTGACTCTGTAAGGATCCGGTCAGATACACGATACTTAACCCAACCGTTGATACCAAATACGGCAGCTACACCAATAACACCTATCAGCAGGGCGCAGCATAGCAGTGTGATCCATATATTTTTCTTTCGTTTCATTTTTTCCATACGTTTCGTGTTATTTAAAGCTGTTCGATTTCAGCCAGCCAAAGCGCAGCGCTGGAATCACTGGGCATTTTCCAATCCCCACGGGGGCTGACGGAGATGTTGCCAATCTTTACTCCATCGGGCATACAGCTACGCTTAAATTGCTGGGCAAAGAATCTGCGGTAGAATACCTTAAGCCACTTCTTAATGGTATCTCCATCGAAATCACCCTGAAACGCCCGACAGGCAATGGTATAGATTTTTTTCGGTGTGAAATCAAATCTAAGCATATTATACAGGAAGAAATCGTGGAGGGCATAAGGCCCAACCAAATCCTCCGTCTGTTGAGAGATTTTGCCCGTTTCATCAGGTGGCAGCAGTTCAGGGCTAATGGGTGTATCCAAAATATCCATAAGCACGTTATGCGCAGCCACAAACTGGGGATTTTCTGCAATATTGGCAATAATCCAGCGAATCAAGGTCTTCGGCACAGAGGAATTCACACCATACATACTCATATGGTCACCATTGTAGGTGCACCAGCCTAAGGCCAGCTCACTCAAATCCCCTGTTCCAACCACAATGCCGCCAACTTCGCCTGCATAATCCATCAAGATCTGTGTGCGTTCTCTTGCCTGGGCATTTTCGTAAGTGGTATCGAACACATTGGGATCGTGACCAATGTCGCGAAAATGGATACTCACCGCATCTTTAATAGGAATTTCTTTTGCGGTAATACCCAGCGCCTTCATCAGTTCCAGAGAATTCTGATAGGTGCGGTCGGAGGTGCCGAAACAGGGCATTGTAACGCCGTGGACATCCGCCATAGGTCTACCCAGCCGGCGCATAGCCTCAACAGCCACCAACAGGGCAAGGGTGGAATCCAATCCGCCGGAAATACCAATAACCGCCTTGGCATTGATTGCTTTTAACCGTTGCGCAAGCCCCGTCACCTGAATGTTGAAAATGGAACTGCAGCGTTCCATTCTGCTTTGGCGGTCGGCAGGCACAAAGGATAGCTTATTAAGCTTATATAAGGTGCCGTCTGAACGAAGCGCACTGCTGTGGCAATCCACAATGCCAGCAGGCTCTACCTTGCCATAAAATGTGGTTGCATCACGAACGCTCTTGTTCTTTCTGCGTTCTGCGCGGATTTTGCCCAAATCCCCATCCTGCACCAGCAGATAATCTGTTTGCAGTTCCTGCTGATTTTCAGCCAGTAAATTGCTGTTTTCTGCAATCAGACTATGGCCGGAGAACACCAAATCCTGGGTAGATTCCGTATAGCCGGCAGAACAAAATGCATAGATACAGTTGCACATAGAGGACTGGTGCTTTACCAAATCCCGACGGTAACCGCGCTTGCCCACAGTTTCATTGGATGCGGACAAGTTCAAAATCACCTCTGCGCCATTGAGCGCCAACATTGTTGAAGGAGGCATTGGCGACCACAAATCCTCGCAGATTTCAACACCCACCAATGTGCCATCACCGATTTTGAAAAGCAAATTCCGGCCAACCGGAATATCGTAGTTGCCCTTTAATCCCAAATCGGCTGTGGCAACAAAGGTCTGCATTAAATCCTGAGAGGACGAGAACCAGCGCCGCTCGTAAAACTCCTTATAATTGGGCAGATAGGTCTTGGGCACAATGCCGTTTACAACACCATTGGAAACAACAATGCCGCAATTATACATCTGCCCGCTGATTACCAAGGGTGCGCCAACTACAACAGTAAGCGACGGAAAACGCTTGGTGTATTCGCATATCTGGGACAAGCCATCAACGGCCGCATTTAAAAGGGCGCTTTGAAAAAACAGGTCGGCGCAGGTATAGCCGGTCAATGCCAGTTCGGGAAACACAATTACATCACAGCCTGCATTCTCTGCCTCTGCAATCTTATCACAAATATCCCGGGTATTTACCGCCACATCAGCCACCTTCACCGGTGGCACAGCGCAGGCAATTCTAATGTAGTCCAGCATAGAATCCCTCCATCGTCTTTTTATATCCATATCATAACACATTCTGCCCATTTTGCAATGGGAATATAAAATTTCCCATTCCCAGAACGTAATTTTTGTGTTATACTGGAAAAAAATGCGGAGGTGCAGACTATGCCGAAATCTGACAATCAGAAGTTGAAAATCTTCTATATTCTTGATTACCTGCAAAAAAACTCCCACGAGGAGCACCCCGTGAGAGCCTCTGATTTGATTGCTATGCTGGATCGTCAGCACAACATCTCCTGCGACCGCAAGACCGTATACTCCGATGTGGCCGCCTTGCAGGAATACGGTGTGGACATTGTTTCTATACCGGGCAAGAATGGCGGTTATTATATTGCTTCCCGCAATTTCGAGTTGCCGGAATTAAAGCTTTTGATCGATGCGGTGCAATCCAGCAAGTACTTGACTGAGAAAAAATCCCGTGAACTTATTGAAAAGCTGCTGACCCAATGCAACGAGCAGGATGCCAAACTGATGAAGCGAAACGTCTTGGTATCGGGTCGGGTCAAGAGTATGAATGAGACAATTTATTACAGTGTCGACTCCATTCAGGAGGCAATCACCCAGAATAAGCAAATTGCATTTCGTTACTTCGACTGGGATTTCGGCGGAAAACGCAAGTATCGTGAAAAGACCTATGTTGCAAGCCCCTACGGATTGTGTCAGGATAACGAAAACTGCTATTTGCTTGCCCTGTCCGACCGCCACGGCATTACTTCTTATCGCGTAGATCGGATGATTGATATTTCCCTCTTGGATACACCTCGCGTCCCCTGCCCTGAACTGACAGGAAAGGCCCTGATTGATCACGCAAATCGGCTGTTCCAAATGTATTCAGGTGACGCTTTGGATGTAAAGATGCGATTCCACAACAGTCTTATCAATGTGGTAGTTGACCGTTTTGGGAAGGACACAATGCTGATTCCCGACGGCGATACCCATTTCAACTTTACTGTCCGCGTGGCAGTTTCTCCTATGTTCCTAAGCTGGGTAATGGGCTTTGGCAGCAAGGCAAAAATACTCTATCCCCAAGCTGTTGCAGATCAGCTTTGCGACCTTTGTCGGGAGGCTATGAGCCAGTACTGATTTCCTCGCGCTCTGTAGCTAAGCTAAATGACGTGAAAATTTCCTTCCACTGGGGTTGCACCTTACCTGCTTTATCTTCATCCGCCAAGGCTGTGAGTACATAATGGTATGCCCCGTCATCCAATACACAAGTTCTGCCAACCTGCATTCCCTGCTCGCCTACCGCCGTCCACATCCACTGGTAGCGTTTTGCATCACCCTGCCGGGTCTGTATAATTTGCAGGTCATCTTTCTCCATTCCTGTTGTGTTACGAACTGTTCTCTGCAGGTCACCCGCTTCCATTGTCTGCACAGTGATGGAATAATCATCGCAAAGGTACAGTGTCCCTGTTTCCTCACTTTGCAGCACAGGCGCTGACAGTTCCTCAGGCAACTGAAGCTGTATGCGTCGCAGGGTTGCAACCACAGGCGCATCCTCTACATCCGAAACGGTTTCCAACGCGCTTTCCTTGCCGCATCCTGCAAGCAGGATTGCAACTAGCGGTATAATCCAAAGTTTTTTCATTCCAAGCCCTCCCGAAAGGATTTACTTTATGACATTTTACCTGTTACTAATAAATGCCGTAGGCTTTGGCATTATGCTTTACGATAAATATTTGGCAAAAAATAATCTTTGGCGGATCCCGGAGAAAACTCTTTTGGGTATAGCTGCTTTTGGCGGCAGTGTGGGGTGCTTATTGGGTATGTATACTGCCCGGCATAAAACCAGACATTTCACTTTTACCATTGGTATTCCTGTGATTCTGGCCGTGCAGATTGGAATCGCAATACTGGTTATGAAATAAAAACGACACGGAATCCGTGTCGTTTTTATTTTATCCCAAAGGATTTTCAGCAATAAATTTGTCCAGCAGTTCTGCGGCGGTCATTACCATTTTTACACAGGGTCGCTTGGCATAGTACTCCGCCGTTCTGGGAGAAGGATTGGGATCAGAGGGGGGATTCTTTAAAAGCTCCCGACAGACAATGCTTCCACATTTTTCTTCAAACCCCTTTGCCAGTTCCTGTACCCGACAGTAAAGTTCTTTTTTCTTTCCGTCGTCACCGGGGGTATTGTAGCCATACAGATGCCCCAACACCATAAACATACCGCTGACCGCGCCGCAGACCTCGCGAAGTCTGCCCATACCGCCACCAAAGGAGGAGGCAAATTTTGCTGTAAAATCTGCGTCCAAACCGGTTACATCACAGAATGCTACCGCCACTGCCTGGGCGCAGTTGTAGCCTTCTAAAAATAATTCAGCCGCTTTCATAGGATGGTCCATAATTTATCTCCTTATAAGCTTTCTATCAGCGCCTCGGCGCACTGCATTCCATCTATCGCCGCAGACATAATACCGCCAGCATAACCTGCTCCCTCACCTGCCGGATAAAGTCCACGCAGACCGATGGATTGGCGGGTCTCGTCCCGCACAATCCTAACGGGAGAGGAACTTCTGGTCTCCGGCGCAGTCAATACGCTGTCGGGATGGGCAAAACCCTTGAGGTTTCCATCCAGTTGGGGCAAAGCCTCTTTCAGCGCATCGGTAATTTTTGCAGGCAGCACATCGTGGAGGTCACACCATTTTACCCCCGGGCGGTAGGTTGGCTTTACACTGCCTGCGCACTCAGACGGTTTTCCTTGCAGGAAATCCCCAACGGTTTGTGCAGGGGCAGCATAATTTCCACCGCCAACTCTATACGCTTTTTGCTCAATCTCCCGTTGCCAATACATACCCGCAAGGGGATCCTGCGACGGAAAATCCTTGGGGTTTAATGTGACAAGGAGCGCTGCGTTGGCATTTTCTCCGTCCCGGTCAGCAAGGCTCATTCCATTGGTAACTACACCCTCTTCCTCGGAACTTGCGGCTACCACATAGCCGCCGGGACACATACAGAAGGTATAAACTGTTTCGCTTTCCAAATGCTTCACCAGTTTATAGTCTGCCGGTGGCAGTACAGGGTTATATTGGCCGTATTGCGCACAATCAATCACCTGCTGGGAATGCTCAATCCGCACACCCATAGCAAAAGGCTTTGCCTCCATTGGAATACCCATTTTCTGCAAATGCTCAAATGTATCTCTGGCGCTGTGACCGATGGCAAAAATCACCTGCTGACAGGGAATTGTTTCTGCACCATTCACTGTTATGGCACGAATTGCGCCGTCTGTTTGCTGCAGGTCTGTTACCTGCGCGTTGAACCGCACCTCGCCACCCAAAGAAATAATCCTTTGGCGCAAATTCTGCACAACGGTCAGAAGCACATCTGTGCCCACGTGAGGCTTGGCATCAAAGAGAATATTCTCCCTTGCGCCAGATTTGACAAATTGCTCTAAAATCCAGCCAATACGGGGATTGTTTACCCCCGTATTCAGCTTGCCGTCGGAAAACGTACCGGCGCCGCCCTCTCCAAATTGCACATTGCTTTTCGGGTCTAACTGACCGGTTTTCCAAAAATTTTGCACTTTCTCGTGGCGGGAAACCGCATCCTCTCCACGTTCTAAAATCAGTGGCCGCAGGCCTGCAATTGCCAGTACCAGCCCCGCAAATATTCCTGCAGGGCCAAAC
Organism: Faecousia sp.; assembly: GCA_045587845.1. Classification (GTDB taxonomy): domain Bacteria; phylum Bacillota; class Clostridia; order Oscillospirales; family Oscillospiraceae; genus Faecousia. The sequence continues at coordinate 1,945 of JAZNDB010000162.1, read as the reverse complement.
CCCACCACCACAGGGCGGTGGGTTGGGATTTTGTCGCATTTCGGAACTTTATAGTACTTATCATTTGCCAGACTTGCACGTTTACATCCTGATTGCTTCAGAATTTTATTCTCACTGCCATCCACTGCCACATCCACCGTATAGACAATCCGCACATCCGGCTTCTTTCGGGCATCCACAGAACGGCGCACAATAGTCAGTTTCCGAATCTTCGATGCTGAAATTCGCAATGCCTGCGCCGCTTCAAAGGAAAGCTGCGAGATGTTGTGCTCCGGTGGAAGGCTAATTTCTCGAATACGAATCATTTTGCATCCTTTCCGGCGCTGAGCCCTGCCAGACGGCCGGAACTCCAAGCCCATTGCAGGTTATAGCCGCCGCAATCACCGTCAATATCCAGTACTTCTCCACAGGCATACAGATTAGGGACTAAGCGGCTTTCCATTGTGGTCGCATCAAATTGCTCTGTGAGAACACCGCCTGCTGTAACCTGCGCGCTATCCATACCAAGGGGCTCTGTTAGCGCAATTTCCAGAGATTTCACTGCGCGGCAGACCTGTTCTGCCTCTGCATTGCTTAATTCTTTCGCCAGAGCCTTTCCCTTTATTCCTGCTGTCTTACACAGCACTCTACCCAGCCGGTTGTGGAGAATTCCTGTGAGCAGTTCCTCCATCGGCAGGTTGGAATTTCTTCGCTGCAGCAGTGTTTCCTGCAGTTTTTCATAAGACCAGTCCGGTAAAAAATCCAGCTTTGCCGACCATTCGCCACCGCCATAGCACACATCCCGGGAGATTTCAAAAACCACAGGTCCGGAAATTCCCTGTTCTGTCAGCTGCAATTCCCCTGTGCTTTCGGAAAACAGTTCGCTATCTCTGAGAATCTGCACGTGGCAGTTTGCGCGGACACCTTTAAGGCTGGTAACTCCGCCCCAGCTTGTTTTAATTTGTACCAGTGACGGGCGTAGTCTTGTGGCTTTATGGCCCAGTTTGCCCAGCAATTTATAGCCGGACATCGTACCTCCCAGCTTGCTGCCGGCAAGTCCACCGCAGGCAACAATCAATTTATCGCAAAAAATTGTTTCGTCGCCACCGATTACAGAAAAGCCTATTTCAGTTTTTTGAATTCTCTCCACCTCAAAGCAAAGCTTCAATGTGACATTTGGACGGTCTAAATTCAGTCGCAGTACATCCACTACGGAATTGGCTTGATCGGAATAGGGATAGACTTTTCCGCTGGGCTCCGTAACTGTATAAAGCCCCAACCCCTGAAACCATTTCAGTGTAGCATCAGGGTCCATCGCGCCAATAGCAGGCAATACAAAATCAGGCTGCTCACCGTGGTAGCCGCCCTCACTTGCATATATATTGGAAAGATTGCAGCGACCGTTTCCTGTGGCTTGTAATTTTCTGCCCACACGGTTTTGGCGTTCCATAAGGATTACATTTACATTTGGATTCTCCGATGCCGTAAGAGCCGCTGCCATACCGGATGCGCCTGCGCCAATAATGCCTATAACCATAATTTCACCTGCTTTCTCCCCTATTATAGTAAATATTCCGCCCGGAAACAAGGAAAACTTTCTTGCATTGCAAAAATACTGTGGTATAATACCATAAGAAACCGAAAAGGAGCGACTATGAATCGAAGTAACATTGAAAAGATTGCAAAAAACCCGGATGACAGGGTGCTCCTTGCTAAGGTTTGGGATAAAATTTATAAGGGTGTGGACAAAAATATCCCCGTAAACACCTGTTTTCTCTCCTTGCGGGAACTGGAGATGACAAAGTATCTGTTTGGACAAATGACAGGGCTACACACCTTTGGCGGCTATCCAGACGCAGAACGGCAAATGCTGGTGTATCTGCCGGAGTATTTGGAAGAAAACACTCTGTATGAGGAAGACTCCCCCATTGTCTGCCTGCGGGCAACCTTTTATGAAGAAGATACC
>JAZNDB010000161.1:0-5650 GCA_045587845.1 Faecousia sp. | reverse complement strand
GCCAGAAGCTGCGTAGCCGTCCGAACGCTGCCCAAAAACGTCCTGTGCGAAATCGAAGCCATTGCAGAAATTTAAAAACCCGGGAGGTGCTTTGCATCTCCCGGATTTTTTGTACAAAGAAAACCACCGGCGGTGCCGGTGGTTCCAAAAAGCTTTAGCTATGCCTAGTCCCGCCGCAGCGGAAAGACTCCCCTGTGTAAGGGGAGGTGCCCAGTGAGCACACTGGGCGGAGGGGTTGTTCTCATAGTGACAATCCCTCAGTCAGCCTGCTCGGCTGACAGCTCCCTTTACACAAGGGAGCCTTTGATGCGTGCATAACCGCATCTGCGGTGGTAGGGCAGAACACGCAAGCGAAAGAAAATTCGATGAGCCTATAGGCTCGGCAGGTTATAGGCCCTAAGGGGGCCTATGCATACCACCGGCACGGCCGGTGGTTATGATTTGCCTCAAAACACCGATTCGAAACAAGTTGTTTTGAAGGATTGAAAACAGTATATTTATTTGTTATCATAGAAACAGAAAACGATTAGTAAAATTGGAATTTGACGGAGGTTATTTTATGGTAAGCAACATTGTCACTTTACTCGTAGGTATCGTATGCATCATTCTCGGAATTTCAAATATGCGAGGAAATATATCATCGTTACATTCTTATCACAGAAACCGTGTTTCGGAAGAAGATAGAATACCTTTTGGAAAACAAGTAGGTTTGGGTACTATTATTGTTGGTATCGGTATAATTGTTTTCAGCATTCTGTCTTCCGTAACTCTATATACCGAAAACAATATCTTCATTTTAGTCGGAACTGCTTTTATGATTGTTCGTATTATTCTTGGACTTGTTATGAGTTTTCGCGCTATGATTAAATATAATAAAGGAATCTTCTAATTAACAATTCCAATATATCAAACTGATTTGGAATGAATGCCCCCGGAAACCACTACGGTTTCCGGGGGTTCTTTCTCCCCTATTGATATATTGAAATTCCAGCTATCCTTTGTTAAAATGGTATTACTTAGTTGTGACACCGGGGTGGCTTGACAGTCCATTGACTGTTTCCATTGTTTTCCGTAGAATGTAGGCAGAGGTGAGCAAATATGACAGACAAGAAAACATTCGGATTGTATATCAAGGAAAAGCGAACAGAGAAAAACTATTCCCAAAAGGATTTGGCAGAATTACTGTTTGTTACAGAAGGCGCTGTGAGCAAGTGGGAGCGGGGTGTATCCTATCCCGATATCACATTAATTTCCGATATTTGCCGTGTGCTTGATATCAGTGAACGTGAACTCATCACCGCCTCAACCGACACAGACACAAGGAAAATTAAGGGCGAAGCGCAGAAATTTCGTGTGATTCGTAACACCTGGTTTTGGGTGCCCACAATATCCTATGCCGTGGCGCTGGTAACTTGTTTTATTTGCAATCTTGCCGTAAACCACACCCTGTCCTGGTTCTTCATTGTACTGGCCGCGCTCCTTTGCGCTTACGCATTTATCCCCACCTTTACATCCTTTTTTGAAACAAGGAAGCTGCTTGTATTTACAGTTACAAGCTATCTGTCCATTTGTCTGCTCCTATTTACCTGTGCGGTGTATACAGACGGGCTATTCTGGTTTCCTATGGTCTGCATCGGTGTTTTAATAGGCTATACCTTGCTTTTTGGAACGATTCTGCTGGCAAAGACTAAGCTCAACCGCTACAAATTTGTCATCTCTCTTTTGATAAGTTGCGCACTCACCCTTTTGCTACTGACATATGTCTGCACCTTGTACCTTACGCAGGCAATTGCGGTTGCGCTCTATGCTTACGCGCCCGCCATTCTTTCTGCTATGATTTGCACTTTCCGTTGGGACGGCTTTTTTAAGGCAGGTATTTGCACAACCCTGTGTGCAGTTATGTATTATCCCTTAGAGCATATGGTTCATTTGCTGTTTCACATCAACGAAAATTCATATCAAGTGAATTTTAACGATTGGAGCCAATATTACGAGGGAAACATTTACTTACTTTCTCTCATATTGCTTTTGCTTATAAGTGTTATTTTTGTTGGAGCGGGTATTTATAGAATTGGCAAAAATAAAGAAAAATAACAATATGGCAAAACACCCTATGGCATATCTATGCCATAGGGTGTTTGTTTTACAGATATCCCATCGTTCTCAGTGCATAAATAAACAGGAAGAGGGTAAACATAGAGAAAATAGATGTCCACACAACCAGCTGGCCTGCCAGCAGTCCGTCATTATCCATTTCCTGGGCTACTATGGCGCTGGATACTGCGACAGGAGGCGCAAACAGGGCAAGAAATGCAGGATATACCTCGGGTCCAAATTGAATGGTCTCTGTCAGCTTTGTCAGCAAGATTGCAACACTGACAACCACCAAGGGAACAACCGCAATTCTGGCCACTGTGGCGATGATGATCGGTTGTTTCATATTCTTAATTGCCTTGAAATTAAACAAACCGCCACAAATAATCAAAGCCAGCGGAGAAGTGATTTTAGAAATATTGGTAATTGTAGTATACAGAAATGTCAGATTCTCTTTGATTGTAAAATTCGGTATCAGAGAGCGAAGCGCCAATGCAACAAGCCCGCACAGCACACCCAGAATCAAAGGATTGGTGGCTATACCTTTCAGCAGATATTTAAAATCCACTCTTTTCCCGTTTTCATCTTTCATAAACATCGTCAGTGCAATGACGGAAAGGATATTGATGGTGGGAGAGGCAAATGCGCCAATGACCGCCGCCATTCCCACGGCTGCAGAGCCACCCAAGGCCTCGGCAAGGGAAATTCCGATAATCCCAAAATTGGAGCATAGCACACATTGCAGCACAACGCCCTTCTGACGGTTATCAGGAATTGTGAGTTTCACAACTGCAATACCCAGCAGATACAGGATCATTACCATTATTTCCGTATAAATCACTACGGTCCAATTGATTTCGGAAAAGGATTCGATATTATAGATATTGATGAACATCAAACAGGGTATGCAAATCTTAAATACCAATTTGTTGCCCTTTTTCAGCCAATCTTCTGTAAAAAAGCCTATTCTTTTCAAAAAATATCCCAAAACGATTGGCAAAATAATAGGAAATATGACATTTATAGAAAATGTGAGCGTTTCCATATGTATCACTCCTCTGAATGCTCAAGATTTGTTTTTAAACACCTCATAGTCAATATCACCCTTTTTAGCGGTGACAGGAATCTCTTCCTGGGGAATCTCCAGTACATAACGTTCGCAGGTATTAATCACCTTGGTTCCGTTATATTCACGGATACGGACTTGATCTGCGCCATAACGCATATGCATATGCCCGTGAAGCCAGTATTTTGGATGGTACTTATCCACAAACCGCAGAAATTCATAGAATCCACGATGGGCAAAATCGTCCCCGTCTCCAACACCTGCAAGAGGTGCGTGGGACACAACCACATCCACCCCACCGTGCTTTCTGATTTTCCACTTCAGCTTAAAGATGCGCCAGCGCATTTGGGATTCTGTGTACTGGTGCGCGCCACCATTGTAACTGGGACTACCGCCCAAGCCAAGAATCCGCAAGCCCCGATATACAACAAGCTTGTCCTCAATGCAGTCGCAACCCTCAGGGGGCTTTTTTTCATAACGTCCATCGTGGTTACCGTGAACATACAACAAAGGCACACGGGTCATTGTTACAAGGAATGAAAGGTAGCTGGGTTTCAAGTCGCCACAGGAAATAATCAAATCATAATCATCCAATTTGCCAGGGGTATAGAAATCATACAAAGCAGGACATACCTCATCGGATATGGTTAAGATTTTCATAGCTCCCCCTCCTTTTCCATAGGAATGGCATCACGATAAATGCCAAGTTCCCGCACGATTGCCTTTGCAAAGGGCGCAAGCTTTTCAAAGGACGGTATTTCACCCTCCACATTCTCGCAAAGCCAATCCATATGCAGAAGTTCTTCCAATGAGAGCGTACGTTCGCCATCATTCATCACGCGTCCATCCTGCGCAATTATCTTTCTCTTGAACGGGTCCAAAGTGCCATTTTGCAATCCACCACGGAGTATATTGGCTAATTGCAAGATACCATCGGGAAGATGCTCAGCTAAACGCACATCAATCACACCACTTGCCATACCCCACCAATAGTTGACGGCATGGCGGTTATCGTGCCCCTTATCCCAATTTCCGTTCAAAATGGCACGAATTACATTTTCATAGAAATGACCCCATAGCCAAACCGGCGAACCCAAGGGACTTAAAATCCCCTCTTCCACCATATAGGTTCCATAGGTGCCAAATTCCAAATACTTTTTATCCGCAGTCGGTACATCCTTGTTGGAAATCACATTGATTCCGCTCTGAATAAAATCAGCTACCGGGTCACCGCCCTCACAGGACCAGCGCAATGTGATTCTTGCCCGGGGATTGGTAAGCTGCGCACCAAGGGCAAAGGCATTAATGGATGCAGGTACGCCAAATATGGGGTTTGTTCCCACATAACCGATTCTGTTATTGGTTGCCATAGCGCCTGCAATGGCACCTGTGATAAATTTCGCCTCATAAATGCGACTGTAATACGTTCTCACACTGGAATAGGGCGCATCCACAGAGCAATTTAAAAAACGCACCTTAGGATATTTAACAGCCATTTTCAGCGTGGCGCGACTCAATCTTGGTGTGGTTGCAAACACAACATCTGCTCCATCTTTAACCGCTTGTTCCAACAGTTGCTCTGCCTCTTCAGGTGAGTCAGCATGAAAGTAATGAGAAATACTGACCCTGTCGGACAGAACTTTTTGCATATACTCCGCGCCTTCTTTATGCCCCTTTGCCCAGGTACTTGACTCAGTATCAAGCTGGTACACAAAGGCAACCCGCAGACTGCTGGGTGCCAGTGGCAAGATCATATTCAGAAGGTTAGATTTCAACTCTGTATCTGCAGCAACATCCAGTTCCATTGGCGTATCCTGAGAAATAGATACCACGTCTGACCACAAAGCAGACAATGCCTGTTTCAATTCATCAGCGGTCTTATCGCCTAAATCGCTGAATGGATATACCTTCAGCCACAGAAGTAAGGCTTCTTCCGGAAGCAGGTCCAGCTTATCACCACGATTCGCTAAAAAAGCTTCCTTGAAATAACGGAAATAAGCGCGGAAAGTTCTTTGTTCCCGTTCTGTCCACGTTTGATTTAGATCCTTTCCTAAATAGGATGTCAGTTTTTCATAATCACCGGGTTGACGGAATTGCACATCATACAAACCGGTTGCATCGTAGAATGTCAAAAACTCCTGATAGGCCTGTATTCTCGGTTCATCACTGATTTCAGGCAGCACTCGATACACCGTTCCGGGAATTTGGGAAGCGCCAAAGTGTTTTAACACACTCACCCGCTTGTTTCCCTCTTGCACATAAAAGTTGCCAAGATATTCATAGCAAATGATTGGCGTGCGAATGCCCTCATCGGATATATGGTCAGCGCACAAATGCATCCACTTTTGCGCAAACTCCGTTTCAGTTGGCAAAAGCGGACCAAATCCTGCAGAAAATGCACTGATTCGACCGGCAGACTTTGTGCCTAAAATTCGCTCAGTAGGGATATTTACAACACCCATATCCTGTATTGTACCTGCGTAGTTTTCG
>JAZNDB010000160.1:0-11326 GCA_045587845.1 Faecousia sp. | reverse complement strand
TCCTGCCGCGGCCTCCCCGCGAATACCCTTGATTCCATAATCCCGGTAGAGTCGCAGTCCGGCGGTGGAATTGTCAGAGGCAGCAAAGTCGGAATCCGCAAAAGGACTTGCAAGGCGGGCGCATTCAGCGGCAATGGCCGCGTTTTCTGCAATGGGGAACTCCGGCGACCATAGACGTCCCATACTGCCGCAGAGAAGCCCTAAGGTGTAGATGGCGCCCTTGTGGGTGTTCACACCTCCGGTTGCCGAATACATAGCTTTTTCCGCGGCAATACCGGCCTGGCGCAACAGAGGAAATGTTTCCCGGGGCATATGCAAAGCGGTGCTTTGTCCGATTTGGAAACATTCTTTGAAGTACGGCTTCAAAGCGTTTGCGCTGGCAATGAAATGGCTGATATCCATATCGGTGTGGCTTCCGCTATTGCGGCAATCCACAAGACCGGGCTTTGGGGTGGTGTGGACTTCATCTATTAAACATTGCGTAGCTAAGGACGCGATGTTTTCTGCATCAGTGGAGAAAAAATGCTCCCGCAGAATGTTGGTGGTGACGGTTTGTAGCTGGGTAACGCTATGTAGCCGACCGGCGGCACATACACGACCGGCAGCACCGCAAACAATGCACTTGCGAGGCACTTTGCGTTCCAGTTTGTTACCGGAAACGTCTAAAACGTCCATATCAAACAGCCGCCCCAAGGGCGTGGAATCTTCGATAGCAGTGCATATTTTCTTTAATTCTTTGGCGTCCATATCCACAGCGTACATAGCTTGACAGCCGGTAACGGAGCTATCTTCCCGGTATGTGCGAATCGCCTCTTTTGGCAAATGCCTATCTAAAGCCTGCAGTCCCTCCCGAAAACCCCGCTGAATCAAAGGGGAGTTTTTTACCGGACCGGCAATATTCATTGTAAAACAAATAACCGGACAGTGAAAGGTCTGCAAAAGGTGCTTTTGAAGGCAGACCCGATCCTCCCGCGCTTGGAGAATTTGCGCCAATGTGACTTCCGTAGCTGTGTGCATCATAGAATCAGATCAGACTGCTTTTCCTGTTGGGTATCCAGTTTTTTCAGATTTTCCACGGCTTCCTTTCCTACGCAGCCAACAAGCAGATATCTTTGGTTCAAGCGGTCATAAATAAAGTGGTGCAGCAGGTGGAAATTCTCGATTTCACCGGTATGGGTCGTGTGAATACGCGGGCCGGTGCAGGGGTGAGGCTGCCCGCCAATGGAAACGTGATTGCTGTCCAGATAGGTCACCGGCAGATTTTGCTGAATCAACGCATTTACCTGCTGCTCCAAGGCGGCAATGTCAAAAGAGGGCTCTTTGTCCGGGAAACTGATAATGAAACCGTGCTTCACGTCATCGTGACCGCAATGGGCCAGGTCTTCCTTGGGCATACAAAATTCGCACAGATCCTCGGCGGTGTGGGCCATAAGCCGGTAGACAAGGGAATCATACACTACAGAACGGATTTCCTGAGGCTCAGGACCGAAAATCGTCGGACGGGAGATCAAAATCTGTTCGCCAACACCGATCAGCAGATTGGCATTGAAGCCCAAAAGCGGGTAGACAAGATCAAAATGCTCCACAATAACCCGTTTGCCATTGTGTAGCGCTTGCATAATAGCGTCTGCCAACACGTGCATCTGGGTAAATCCGTTTTCAAAACGAATATCCACGTGATAGGTGTGGGGAGTGAAAAGGCTGATTAAAGAATCCTGTTCCAGCAAAGGCAGGGGACGGACATAAACACCGTCATCATCGTTGGTTAATTCCAACCCGGGGAACATACCGCGAATCAGCGCGCTTTTGCCGGAGCCGGCTTCTCCAATGATACCGATCAGTTTGTCAAAGGGGGATAGATACAGTTGGGCCAACTGCATACCCAAAGCGTACATACGGTTGTGACCTCTGGGCGCAAAATAGCTGCTTATAATATGATTTTCCTGACGGTCTTGCATAGCAGATCCTCCTGTTTATAGATGTTTCAGATAATCGAAAGTTGTGGCTGGGACAAGTTCTCTGACAGCAAACCAATCCTGACTGCGCAAAGCTGCGCGGACAGCGCTGGCGCTGACGGGGTAGCCGTTTTTCTCCAACCTTGGGATCTGGCATACTTCGATGCCGGATACAGGCAGATTGTCTTTGAGAATTTCGTTGTAGCGGTTGGTTATGGGGCACAGCGGTTCGCTGCCGACATAACGGCGTTTAATAGAAAATGCAGGCGCAAAATGCTGCAGGAAAATTTCAATGTCCAGCATACACTGAATGCGGTCAGCCTGCTCCCGTTGCTTTAGGAAATAGGTAGGGAAGGTGGCAGAAGAAATTAAATAAGGTCCTGTGGGCAGAACGGTTACATTTGGAATATGAGCGACGCCTCGTTTTACCATTTCAATGCGGTCAGCAGCAGAGAAGAAACCCTTATCTTCCGACAGAACAAACACATATACGTGGTCACAGGAAGCGGCGGCGTATGCAATCAAATGCTGATGCCCCAGTGTAAAGGGATCGCAGTTCATAATGATAGCGCCATTGTTTCCGGAATCCTTTGGCGCGTCTAAACTGTTGATAAAACCTTCAATGCCGCTTTTTTTATCTTCCATCAGCAGAACGTGCTCTGTTTGGGCCACAGGGTAGAATAGCAGTGGAGAAAACAGATACGCATTTTCCGGTTTTGTGTAAAGAAAAAGGTGGCGGTGTCCTGCGCGAAAGGCTTCCTGTCGCAAAGCGGTCAGCACCTTGGAGAGCAAGCCCTCTCCTTGCCGAAAAGGCGCTACGGCAATACATTTCAGGAGATTTTCCTGACGGGAGCCGGTTGCAATCAGTTCTTCAGCATCCCAAACCAACACAGTTTGCGCAACTGCGTCGTCAGCTTCCAGGCCGGCATTTGCCAAAAAGGATCGCCAGGTGTCGTATTTTGATCCGCATAGTTTGGGCAGAATCTCAATTTCCATAGCTTGTCCTTTCTGATAAATTATGATAAAATCATTATATACTAAGATATACCATTATGCAAATGAAAACAGAAAAAGATTTGCATTATTTTGAAATGTGTTATACAATAATGGCATATTGTTACAGCAACAATTCATTTTGGACAAAGGAGCATTGCACGTATGAAGATTGTGAAATACGCAACAGCCGGCACACTGGAGTCAAGCGATGCCTATGTGGAGATCGAGCCCGGTGAAAACGGTGTGACGATTCAGCTGGAGTCGGTAGTGCTGGAGCAGTTTGGCGATGCCATCGAGTGGGCGGTTCGGGATGTGCTGAAAGGCCTGGGTGTAGAGCAGGCACAGGTACGAATTGCAGATCGTGGCGCTTTGGAGTGCGTGATTCGCGCAAGAGTGGAAACGGCTGTTATTCGAGGAAAGGGGGATGCCTGATGCGCCGCAGTTTGTTGTTTTTGCCCGGCAATAATCCCAATATGCTGATCAACGGTAATTGCCTGGGCGCAGATGCAGTGATATTTGATTTGGAGGATGCGGTATCTCCCAGTGAAAAGGATGCGGCCCGTATTCTGGTGCGCAACACGATGCGTTATATGGATTTTCACGGCATTGAAGTTGTTGTCCGTATAAATTCTGTGGATACTCCCTATTGGCAGACGGATCTGGATGCCATTATGCCGGAAAAGCCCAATTTGATTCTTCTGCCGAAGACAAGTTCCGAAAAGGATGTTTTGCAGGTAGAAGCGTATATGGACAGCCTTGAAACCACTTTGCAAATACCCCATAATACAGTTGGGCTGATGCCCTTGATCGAAACGGCTTTGGGTGTGGAAAATGCTTTCGCCATTGCATCCTGTTCCGATCGGGTGCGGGCGCTGTTTTTGGGCGCAGAGGATCTGACGGCGGATTTGCAGTGCATTCGCACCAAGGAAGGACTGGAAATCCAGTATGCCCGTACGCGACTGGTAATGGCTGCGCGGGCAGCGGGCGTGGAAGTGTATGATACGCCTTTCACCGATGTGAATGACGAAGAGGGCGCGCAGGCGGATACCCTGTTGGCAAAAGCGCTGGGCTTCAGCGGAAAAGCATCCATCTCTCCCAGATATGTGGAGCTGATCAATCGGGTGTTTACTCCCACACTGAAAGAAATAGATTATGCCTATGAAGTGATGGCCGCCATTGCCTTGGCAAAAGAGCAGGGTAAAGGCGCGATTGCCCTTCACGGCAAGATGATTGATGCGCCCATTGTGGCCCGTGCGCAACGCACCATTGCCACAGCAGAAGCGCTGGGCTTAGGCAGGGAGGAGAATGTATGAGCAAACTTGTGAATTCTCTGAAGGAAGCAGTGACGCTTTCCGGCTTAAAGGACGGAATGACAGTGTCCTTCCACCACCACCTGCGTAACGGTGACTTTGTGCTGAATATGGTTATGGACCAGATTGCTGGGCTGGGCATTCGGGATTTGACCGTAAATGCAAGCTCTCTGTTTGACGTACATTATCCTTTGGTAAACCATATCAAAAATAAGGTGGTCACCACGGTTGCTGCCGATTATATAGCAGCCGGTCTTGGCAGAGAGATATCCAGGGGGATTCTGGAGAATCCGGTGCAGTTCCGCACCCACGGCGGACGTCCCAATGACATTGCCTTGGGTAGAACGCCTATCGATGTGGCGTTTGTTGCGGCGCCTACGGCAGATCCTATGGGAAATTGCTCCGGCAAGTATGGCAAGTCTGCCTGCGGCAGTTTGGGCTATGCCTTTGCCGATGCGATGTTTGCCAAAAAGGTAGTGGTGATTACCGACAACCTTGTGCCCTATCCGCTGCAGGATTGGTCCATACCGGAAAACTACGTGGATTACGTGGTAACGGTGGATGCAATCGGCGATCCTAAGGGTATCGTGTCCGGTACAACCCAGATCACCCGGGACCCGGTAGGTCTGGTGATGGCTTCTTATGCGGCGCAGGTGATTGAAGCGTCCGGATTGTTGAAGGATGGCTTTTCTTTCCAGACCGGCGCCGGCGGAGCATCTCTGGCTGCGGCAAAGTGCCTGAAAGACATTATGCTGAAAAAACAGGTACAGGGCAGCTTTGGCCTGGGCGGCATTACCGGATATATGGTGGATATGCTGCGGGAAGGCTGTTTCCAAAGCCTTATGGACGTGCAGTGCTTTGATTTGAAGGCGGTGGAATCTCTGCGAAACGATCCCAGACATCAGGAGATTTCTGCAATGCATTATGCAGCCCCCGGCGCGCGCAGCGCGGTGGTGGATAATCTGGACGTTGTGATACTGGGCGCAACCCAAATTGATACGGACTTTAACGTAAACGTCCATACCGACTCCAATGGCGTAATTATGGGCGGTTCCGGAGGACACAGCGATACGGCTGCCGGTGCCAAGCTGGCTATGATTATTGCGCCGATGTTCCGGGCGCGTTTGCCCATTGTGATGGATCGGGTAACCTGCATCTCCACACCGGGCAAGAATATTGACGTGCTGGTGACCCAGGGAGGTATTGCGGTCAATCCCCAAAGAGGGGAGCTGCGTGAACGGTTAATCAGCGCCGGGCTGCCGGTTTTGGACATTTGCGCATTAAAGGAAAAAGCAGAGGAAATTACCGGCGTTCCCCAAAAGATCACTTGCGGCGATCGGGTGGTTGCCCAGGTGCTGGATCGGGAAGGCAATCTGCAGGATTGCATTTATAACGTGCCTTAACTTACGTAAGAAGCAGGCAAATATAAGAAACAAATCATCGCTCTACCAAAAGGTAGAGCGATGATTGTTATAGTTAGACTTGACAAAATAGGGAGGGAAAGCTAAGATTGATATATAACAATCAAGGGAGCGATTCTATGAATGAGATTTATAAAATCAATAGTGCGTTAGATGTCCCTATTTACAAGCAGTTGGTGGATTCTGTTCGTATGGCAATCAGAAAGGGAGAACTGCTTAGTGGACACCAACTGCCCACTGTGCAGGAATTAACGCAGAAACTGGGAATTGCCAGAGGTACGGTAAAACGGGCATACGATGAACTGGAGCAGCTTGGTCTGGTGGAGAAAGCTCAAGGACGGGGCACCTTTGTTTGTTACCGTCCCGGTGATTCAGCCAGCCGCAAGGAACAGGCTATGGCAGCGATTGATGGGGCGTTGGACCAAATGGAAAATCTGGGATTTTCTATGACGGAAATCGATATTTTCCTGAAACTGAAGCTGCAGGAAAGAGCCGAGAAGGCAGCATACGTAAAGGTTGCGGTGGTGGAATGCAACCCGGAAACCCTCTCCCAAATATCCGAACAGTTGCGCCATATTAACGGCGTGGATTTGTATCCGTTCCTGTTGGACAGTGTGCAGCAGTACCCATATAAGCTTGCAGAGGATTACGATTTGATTGTCACCACGGCAAATCATTCGGAATATTTGGAGAGCATTGTGCCTGTGAAAAAGAAAGTGGTACGTGTGGCGCTGCGCCTCTCAGCCACAAGCCTGTCACAGATCATAAAGCTCCGCTCGGGGAAGAATGTGGGAATCATTGCCCATAGTCGCCGCTTTGGAGACTTGCTGTATAATACCTGTCTGGAATATACGGAGGGGGTAAATGTCTGTCTGCCTACGGTTGCGGGAGCAGAGAAAGAAATTGAGAATTATCTGAAGGGAATGGACGTAGTGCTGGTTACAAAAACCTATGAAACCCACTATGGTAAAGAGATTGTTTCAAAATTGCAGCGTTTTCAGGGAACGGTGATCGATTGCGTTTACGAAATGGACGAAGGCTCTGTTTTGTATCTGGAAACAAAAATTGGCCGCTTGCTGGAAAACAAGAAAATATAATCAGAAAGTCGCCGGGATGTCCCGGCGACTTTTTTGCGCAATTTGTCGGTTGAAACAGGGCAGTACTCTGTTTTCTTTCTTGACAAAAGGTATAGTCCATTATAGAATATAGGTACAGAACAATTCACATCGGCAAATGATGCGAATTGATGTAATGAGGTGCTATAATGGAAAAACGAGAGAAGAAAGTATTGGTTATGGGCGTTATTGGCGCCGATGTGCATGCGGTGGGAAATAAGATCCTCTACCACGCTTTTACAGAGGCCGGCTTTGAAGCGGTGAATCTGGGTGTTATGGTATCCCAGGAGGAATATATCGCAGCAGCCATTGAGTCCGGCGCAGATGCCATCGTGGTGTCTTCCCTGTACGGTCAGGGCGAGCTTGACTGCAGAGGCTTGCGGGAAAAGTGTGATGAAGCCGGTCTGAAGGGAATTCCTTTGTTAGTAGGCGGAAACATTGTCATCGGAAAGCAAAAATTTGAGGATGTAGAGCGCCGTTTTAAGGATATGGGCTTTGACCGGGCATTTCCTCCCGGCACCACACCGGAAACCACAATTCAGGCGCTGCGGGAATTGTTACATATGGACGGTGAACAGGTGTGAAAGCGGTCTTACTGATCGATTTCGGCAGTACATATACAAAGCTCACCGCTGTGGATGTGGAAGCAGAGCAAATTCTGGGCACAGCAGCATCTTATACAACCGTGCAAACTGACATTAACATTGGTTTGATGGCGGCAAAAGCGTTGCTGGAGCAGAAAACCGGCCCCATACATTATGATGCCTGCTATGCCTGCTCCTCGGCAGCGGGCGGTTTACGAATGGTGACCAGCGGATTGGTGCCGGAGCTGACCG
Source organism: Faecousia sp. (assembly GCA_045587845.1). Taxonomy (GTDB): domain Bacteria; phylum Bacillota; class Clostridia; order Oscillospirales; family Oscillospiraceae; genus Faecousia. The sequence continues at coordinate 3,693 of JAZNDB010000160.1, read as the reverse complement.
GTGAAGCTGCAAAATTGGCAAGCTTGGGCGCAGGCGCAAAGGTTGTGGGTGTCTATGCCTTCCAGTTGACGGAAGATGATATGCAGGACATCATTGCCAGCAAGCCGGATATTTTCCTGTTGGTGGGCGGTACAGACGGCGGCAACACCGAGTGCATTCTCCACAATGCGAAAATGCTGTCAAGCATAAAACCGCAATTCCCCATTGTGGTTGCCGGTAACCGGACCGCCGCCCGGGAATGCCAGCGGATTCTGTCCGGGTGCGAGGTACATATTTGCCCCAACGTGATGCCCAAATTCGGCGTTTTGAAGATTGAGGAAACCCAAAAGCGAATCCGTGAAATTTTCCTGAACCGGATTGTGCAGGCAAAGGGCCTATCCAGGACGGCAGAGCTTTTGTCTGATATTATGATGCCTACGCCCTCTGCAGTGCTGCAGGCTATGAACCTGTTGGCCCAGGGCTGCGAAGGGGAGCCGGGAATTGGTGAACTGATTGCAGTGGATGTGGGCGGCGCGACTACGGATGTGTACTCTATTGCAGACGGTATGCCGGAGCATATGAGCACCGTCTATAAGGGCCTTCCCGAGCCTTTTGCAAAACGTACGGTAGAAGGCGATATTGGTATGCGTTACAGCATACAGGGCATTGTGGATGCCGCAGGTCTTGATAATGTGTGCCGGTTGTCCGGCTTGCCTGCAGATCGCGTCCAGGCGCTGGTGGAAGAACTGAAGACGAATACCGAAAAGGTTCCCAATGGAGACAGAGAACTGGAGGCGCTGGATTTTGCGTTGGCATCTGCCGCCGTGAAAGAAGCCGTTGCCCGCCACGCCGGTACCATTGAAGAAACCTACACAATGCTGGGACAGGTCTTTGTTCAGGAGGGTAAAAACCTGACAAAAGTGCGTCAGATTGTGGTGACAGGCGGTAGCCTGATTCACACTAAGCGCACAGAGCAAATTGCTGCCCACGCCCTTTATTCCCCCCAAGACCCCGCATCCTTGCGTCCTATGGAGGCAGATGTTTGGGTAGACAGAACGTATATTTTAGCCGCGATGGGATTGCTGTCCTCCTATTATCCCCAAGTGGCTTTGCGAATAATGAAGAAGGAGCTTGAATACCATGGACATTCAGAACAAACGGATCTCCGAGGGAGAGTTTCAGAAGCTACGTCAGGAAGTGCTGACCCAGTGGCCCACCGGTAAGGATGTAAACTTAGAAGAAGCAGTAGCCTACCACAAGGCAATGCCCGAAAACAGAAAATTCGGCAAGAAACTGCTGGATGCGAAGAAAGCGGGCAAAACGCTGGTACAGCCCCGGGCAGGCGTTCCTGTTGTTGAGGAGCATATCAAGCTGATGCAATATTTGGAAAAGCACGGCGAAGCAGATCTGCTGCCCTCCACCATCGACAGCTATACCCGTCAGAATCGCTATGAAGAAGCAGAAAACGGCATTGCCGAGTCCATTCGTCTGGGCCGCGCAATGATGAACGGCTTCCCTGCGGTTAACCACGGTGTTGCCAAGTGCCGTCAGGTTGTGGAGAGTGTGAATGTACCTTTGCAGGTTCGTCACGGCACACCGGATGCAAGATTGCTCACCGAAATTACTTATGCCGGTGGCTTTACCAGCTATGAGGGCGGCGGCATTTCCTACAACCTGCCTTACTGCAAGAACGTTCCTATGGAGCGTACCATCCGCGACTGGCAGGATGTTGACCGCTTGAGCGGCCTGTACGAGGAAATGGGCGTTTCCATTAACCGTGAGCCCTACGGCCCTCTGACCGGCACATTGGTACCCCCTTGTATCTCCCACGCCACTGCCATTATCGAAGCGCTGCTGGCTGCAGAACAGGGCGTTAAGAATATCACTGTGGGCTATGGCCAGTGCGGCAACTTGGTACAGGACGTTGCTGCAATCCGCACGCTGCAGGAGCTGACCGATGAGTACCTCCACAAGTATGGCTACAACGATGTAGAAGTTACCACCGTTTTACACCAGTGGATGGGTGGCTTCCCTGCCGACGAAGCAAAGGCCTTTGGCGTTATCTCCTACGGCAGCTTGACCGCTGCCCTGTCTAAAGCGACTAAGGTTATCGTAAAAACCCCCCACGAGGCGGTTGGTATCCCCACTATGGAGGCCAATGCAGAGGGTCTGCGCTGCACCAAGCAGATGGTCAATATGATGGCTGACCAGGACCTGAAGGATGAGCGCTTGGCAGAAGAAATGGAAATTATCCGGCTGGAGACCCGCGCTATTGTAGACAAGTGTTTCGAGCTTGGCGCAGGCGATATCGCCGTGGGTATTTGCCGTGGTGTTGAGGCAGGCGTTCTGGACGTTCCCTTTGCGCCCTGCCGTTTCAATGCCGGTCTGATGCTGCCGTGCCGTGATAATGACGGCGCTGTGCGTATTCTCAATCCCGGCAATCTGCCCTTCAACAAGGAATTGCTGGACTTCCACGCAGAGAAGATTGCCAAGCGCGCCGCAGCAGAAAATCGCAAGGCTTCCTTCCAAATGGTTATCGATGACGTTTATGCCATCGGTAAGGGTCGTCTGGTGGGACGTCCCAGGTACTAAGATATAAGGAGAATGGCTATGAAAATTCTTGATGTTGTTTGCTCTGCCGGCCGTACCGGCTTCTACTTCGATGACCAACGCGCCATTAAGCAGGGCGCCGGTCACGACGGTGTGTTCTATGTTGGCGACCCTGTAACCGACGGTTTCCGTTCTGTTCGGCAGGCAGGTGAGTCCATCTCTGTTATGATTATTCTGGAGGACGGTCAGGTGGCTTTTGGCGACTGCGCTGCCGTTCAGTATTCCGGCGCCGGCGGACGGGACCCGCTATTTTTGGCAGAGGATTTCATTCCTGTGATCGATAAGTACATCAAGCCCCAGTTGGTGGGCAAGGAAGCGGACGATTTCCGTGGCCTGTGCAAGATGATGGAAGCGATCCAGGTTGATGGCAAGCGCCTGCACACAGCAATCCGCTATGGTGTGTCCCAGGCAATTCTGGATGCAGTTGCCAAGGCAAGCGGCCGACTGATGTGTGAGGTTGTAGCAGACGAATACGGCTGTACTGTTTCCGAGAATCCTATCGATATCTTTACCCAGTCCGGTGATGACCGTTACGACAACTCCGACAAGATGATCATAAAGGGCGCGCAGGTGCTGCCCCACGCGCTGATCAACAATGTGGAAACCAAGCTGGGCAAAAATGGCGAGAAGTTGGAGGAGTACGTAGCGTGGCTGCGTGACCGTATTCTCACCCACCGCGCCAGCGAAGATTACCTGCCTGTGTTCCACATTGACGTATACGGCACCATTGGCGCTGCATTCGGCAACGATAACTACAAGGCTATGGCGGACTACATTGAAAAGCTGGGCAAAATTGCAAAGCCCTTCCATCTGCGTATCGAAGGTCCCATGGACTGCGACGTGGATGTTCCCACGCAGATGAAGGCACTGGCTGCGCTGACTGCTGAGCTGGATGCCCGCGGCTGCGATGTAGAGCTGGTTGCTGACGAGTGGTGCAACACTCTGGAAGATATCAAGGAGTTTGCTGACCGGAAGGCCGGCCATATGGTGCAGACCAAGACCCCCGATCTGGGCGGCGTGAACAACACCATCGAGGCAGTTCTCTACTGCCAGGAGAAGGGCATCGGCGCCTACCAGGGCGGCACCTGCAACGAGACCGACCGC
>JAZNDB010000159.1:0-4779 GCA_045587845.1 Faecousia sp. | reverse complement strand
CCTACAACGGGATTAACATTCCTTCTGCTGGGCCATCCATTCCAGGTAATCGTCGTAAGTGCCGTAGCGGTCGATAATCGTACCATCGGGCTGGAAGGCAATGACGCGGTTACAGGTGGAGGTTAGCATTTCGTGGTCGTGGGAAGCCAAAAGCACCACACCGGTGAATGCCTCCAGACCCTTGTTCACCGCCTGAATGGATTCCATATCCAAGTGGTTGGTGGGTTGGTCCAAAAGCACCACATTGGCGCCGCTGAGCATCATTTTAGAGAGCATACAACGGACCTTTTCACCACCGGAAAGCACATTGACCTTCTTAAATACATCTTCGTTGGAGAAAAGCATTCTGCCTAAGAAGCCACGCAGATACACATCGTCCTTCTTTGCGGAGTACTGGCGCAGCCAGTCTACCAACTCGGTGTCGTTACCCTCGAAGTACTCGGTGTTGTCCTTGGGCAGGTAGCTGCGAATGGTGGAAATGCCCCATTTCACAGAGCCTTCGTCCGGCTCCAGCTCGCCCATCAGCACCTTAAACAGAGCTGTCTGCGCCAGCTCGTTTTCACCCACGAAGGCAATTTTGTCATTCTTGCCCACAGAGAAGTAGACTTTGTCCAAAAGCTTTACGCCATCTACGGTGACGGATACATCGTTCACCGTGAGAATGTCCTTACCCAGCTCCCGTTCCGGCATAAAGCCTACGAAGGGGTAGCGGCGGGTGGAGCAGGGCATCTCCTCAACGGTCAGCTTATCCAGCAGTTTCCGGCGGGCAGTTGCCTGTTTGGCCTTAGACTTGTTGGCAGAGAAGCGCTGAATGAACAGTTGCAGTTCTTCAATCTTCTCCTGATTTTTCTTGTTCTTGTTACGGATCATAGCCTGCACCATCTGGGAAGATTCGTACCAGAAATCGTAGTTACCCACGTACATTTTAATCTTGCCGTAGTCAATATCCACAGTGTGGGTACAGACGGTGTTCAAAAAGTGTCGGTCGTGGGATACGGCGATCACCATACCGGGGAAGTCCAAAAGGAAATCTTCCAGCCAGTTGATGGCTTCAATGTCCAGGTTGTTGGTAGGCTCGTCCAGCATAATAATCTCAGGGTTACCAAAGAGCGCCTGCGCCAAGAGCACTTTCACCTTCAATCGGGGGTCGGTGTCTGCCATATTGTCATAGTGCATTTCTGTAGGAATGCCCAGACCCTGCAGCATACGGGAAGCGTCGCTTTCTGCCTCCCAGCCGCCCATTTCTGCAAATTCCACTTCCAGCTCGGAGGCGCGCATACCGTCCTCGTCGGAGAAATCCTCTTTTTCGTAAATGGCGTCCTTTTCCTTCATCACGTCGTACAGACGCTGATTGCCCATAATCACCGTATCCATAATGGAGTATTGGTCATAGGCGTTCTGGTTCTGCTTCAAAACGGAAACCCGCTGATCCTCAGCAATGGAAATCGAACCGGTGGTAGAGTCCAACTCACCGGTGAGCAGCCGCAGGAAGGTGGACTTGCCTGCACCGTTTGCGCCGATAATACCATAGCAGTTGCCGGGCAGAAATTGCAGGTCTACGTGCTGAAACAGCCACTGACCGCCAAACTGCATACCTAAGTTGCTAACTGTAATCATTCTGATAACCTCTCATAAGCACATAATAATTCATTATAATTATAACGAAAACAGGAGAATAATCAAGGGGGAATCTTCCAAATGTGAATATTCTAAAAAGTTTTCCTTAGGGGGTTGCATTTTTCTGTGGGTGTGGTATAATTTTAGCACTCGCATACAATGAGTGCTAAAGCGCAGACGAAAGGAAGTATCACAATGGCTAAGAAAAAATTTAAAGCGGAATCTCAAAGACTTTTGGATTTGATGATTCATTCTATTTATACCCATCAGGAGATTTTCCTGCGGGAGATTCTCTCCAACGCCAGCGATGCAATCGACAAGCTGGCATACACCGCCCTAACCGATGACAAGGTTGGTGTCTCCCGGGATAAGTTTGCCATTACCATAACCCGGGATAAGGCAAAGGGCATCTTAACCGTTTCCGACAACGGCATTGGTATGACCAAGGAGGAGATGGAGGAAAACCTGGGTACCATCTGCAAATCCGGCTCTCTGGGTTTTAAGGAGCAGATGGAGCAAAGTGACGACATTGACATTATCGGCCAGTTTGGCGTAGGCTTTTATGCGGCCTTTATGGTGGCCAAGCAGGTGACGGTGATCTCCAGGAAGTATGGAGAGGATACCGCGTGGAAATGGGTGTCAGGTGGCACAGACGGCTACGCTATTGAGCAGGCGCAGCGGGAGAGCGCCGGTACCGATGTAATTATGGAGCTGAAAGCGGATACAGAGGACGAAGCCTATTCCCGTTTCCTGGAGGAGTATGAAATCCGCCAGTTGGTGAAGAAGTATTCCGACTATATTCGCTACCCCATTCGTATGGAGGTAAGCAAGTCCCGCAAAAAAGAGGACTCCCCCGAGGACAAGCCGGAATACGAGAGCTATATGGAGGAGGACACCCTCAATTCTATGGTTCCTCTGTGGCACAGAGCCAAAAAGGACGTTACCGAGGAGGAGTATACCCAGTTCTATCGGGAGAAATTCTTCGATTACACCAAGCCTTTGCGTACCATTCACACCAGCGCAGAGGGTACGGTGTCCTATAAGGCCCTACTGTATATCCCCGAAAAAGCGCCTATGCATTTCTACACCAAGGACTACAAGCGCGGCCTGCAGTTATACTCCTCCGGTGTGATGATTATGGAAAGCTGCGAGGATTTACTGCCGGAGTACTTTGGTTTTGTGCGGGGCGTGGTGGATAGCCAGGACCTGTCGCTGAACATCAGCCGTGAGATGCTGCAGCACAACCGTCAGCTCACCGTGATTGCCAGGAACATTGAAAAGAAAATCAAGTCTGAACTGAAGAATATGCTGGAAAATGATGCAGAGACCTATGAAAAATTCTTTGCCCAGTTTGGACGTCAACTGAAGTACGGCGCGGTGATGGACTACGGCGCCCACAAAGATGCAACGCAGGACTTGCTTTTGTTCCACTCCCACAAGGCGGGCAAGCCCATTACATTGAAGGCATATACCGACGCGATGGCGCAGCAGCAGGAAAAGATCTACTTCCTTTGCGGTGAGAGCGCCGACAGACTCTCCAAAATGCCCCAGGTGAAGCTCCTTGCCGATAAGGGCTATGATGTGCTGCTGTTTACCGACGAGGTGGACGAATTTGTGGCGCAGACCCTAATGACCTATGATGAAAAGTCTTTCTGCAACGCGGCAACCGAGGATCTGGGCTTGCAGAGCGAGGACGAAAAGATGGAACTGGAAGAAAAGTCCCAGCAAATGCAGGGTCTGCTGACCTTTGTAAAGGAAACACTGGGCGAGGATGTGCAGGAAGTAAAGCTGTCTGCATCCTTGGGAGAGGCGCCCGTAATGGTCACACCCGGCTCCGGTATGAGCTTTGAAATGGAGAAGTATATGCGTCGGGCCAATCCCGATATTCCGTTCCCCAGCCAGCGGATTCTGGAGCTGAATCCCAACCATCCTGCGGTACAGGCAATGGAAAAGGCGATGGTAGGGGATACCCAAAAGGCAAAGGATTATGCAAAGCTTCTGCACGGGCAGGCGCTTCTTATGGCAGATTTGCCCCTGGCAGATCCTGTGGCATATACGGAATTGGTGTGCAAACTGATGAAATAACCAAAAAGACGTGTTGCTTAAAAAACAACACGTCTTTTTTTAGAAAACATCTTGCTATTTTCAGGGTTATTCGATACAATAACAGAAATGTTTGAAAAGTGAGAAACCTTTGAAAAAGAGGCGGTGGAATAATGAAACTGGGTTACGATAACGAAAAATATATCCGCACCCAATCTGCCCATATTCGGGAGAGAATTGCCCAATTTGGCGGCAAGCTGTATTTGGAGTTTGGCGGTAAGCTGTATGATGATAATCACGCGTCCCGCGTACTGCCCGGTTTCCAGCCGGACAGTAAGCTGCAAATGCTCCTGGAACTGAAAGAGCAGGTGGAGATGGTGATTGCCATCAATGCCGACGATATTGAAAAGAACAAAATCCGCGGAGATTTGGGTATTACCTACGATCGGGATGTCATTCGTCTGATCGATGTGTTCCGGGGTTTTGGTTTGTATGTATCCAGTGTGGTGCTGACCCGTTTCTCCGGACAGAGTATGGCAAAGGCATTTTGCGACCGTTTGGAGGCTATGGATATTAAGGTGTATCACCACTATGATATTCCCGGCTATCCTGCCAACATTTCCTACATTGTCAGCGATGAAGGCTACGGCAGAAACGATTTCATTCAAACCACCCGTGAGCTGGTGGTGGTTACTGCCCCCGGTCCCGGCAGCGGCAAGCTTGCCACCTGTATGAGCCAGCTTTACCACGAGCATAAGCGGGGCGTACAGGCAGGCTATGCCAAGTTTGAAACCTTCCCTGTATGGAATCTGCCGCTGAATCACCCTGTGAATTTGGCTTATGAGGCGGCAACGGCTGACCTTTCCGATGTGAATATGATTGACCCCTTCCATCTGGAAGCGTATGGGGAAACCACTGTCAATTACAATCGGGATGTGGAAGCGTTTCCGGTGCTGGTGACAATGTTTGAGGGAATTCTGGGTGAGTGCCCCTACAAATCCCCCACAGATATGGGCGTGAATATGGTAGGCAACTGCGTTGTGGACGATGAAGCCTGTCGAGAGGCTTCCCGGCAGGAGATCCTGCGCCGGTATTTTGCGGCACTGTGCGATCAGAAGC
>JAZNDB010000158.1:0-10532 GCA_045587845.1 Faecousia sp. | reverse complement strand
GTTGGTTCGGGATGTTTTTTGATTAGAATACTTCAATTTCATAGAGCTGCACAAAGTCTTGCTTGAATATCAAACGCAGATTATCGGGCTTAACAGTTTCCTTCAAGAGAATTGTTGTGGAATATTGCTGCGTGATAACATTTTCAACTTCCGGTGTGATTAAGGTTTCGCCGGTTCGGATCTGAATGGTCATACCATCTACCTGATAACCGTGAACAACCACCTTTTTGAAACTGGGAGCAATCTTCGTTATGTCGATTTCGAAGAAGGATTCGGCTTCTTCCTCCTTGCGGCGCAGCTCAAGACCCAAATTGTCGTAGACACCGTCGAATAGCTTAGTAAAGTCAGGGAAGCAACTGTTGGAAGCAGTAAAGGACATTTCTTCCTTCCGGTCAAACAGAAGGTTGCCGGTGTGAGTACGGGCATACTCCTGCTTTTCCACCAAAGCGCGTACATCGTCATAGAGAGGCAAGTCCTCGCCCTTGGGGTTGCTTGTTCCAATCATTGTTTCAAAGGGCTTCAGGCAGAAGGTGTTACCTTCCAGCATACCTGCGCGGCGGAAGTGATACCACGCTGTACCGTCAATGCCATCTATCGTCACTGTCTGGTCCTGCGGGGTAAAGTTTACTGCAACAAACATTTTTTCCTCACCGTGCGTATAAAGCACTGCTTCTGCTACATCGGAGCGGAACAATGTGGTGCGCTTGCCAAACAGAACGATATCTTCCAAGGTTTCAAAACTGGAGAACAGGTAGCGAATACCCTGGTACATAGAAGCTCTGTCGTTCATACCGTGATAGGCATAGGGCCACAGGGATTTGCCACCGTGTATCATTGCAGCCCAGGTATGGGTTACTACCTCGTCAAAGGTGGGATAATCGTAGTTTTTGGAATTTGACTTGTAAGCATAACAAGTGGGCAGGAAGCCCATACATTTATCCGGTCTGTTCAGCTTGACCACACAGTCGATATTACTGCCCACATCACACATAGCGCTGGTGTAGGTTCGTGTACCGTCAGGATTGTTGTAGGGAATAATATAGGGATGAGTTTGCAGCCAGTCTGCGCACTCAATATAGGGGGCAGAATTCTTTAAGCACAGCATAACAACGTGATAGGGGTCCTTTTCTGCAATATGCTCGTACACGTATCTTAAATAGATAGGGGAGACAGACCGCAAATCCGGCTCGTCGTTTAAGTAGTAGAATGCAAAATCTGTGCCTTTGTTCTTTTCGATGATGGCATCAATCTTGCTCAGCATTTCTTCACTGGGCATTGCATCTTTTGTTGCTTCGCCACCGGAGGCTTCACTGCCTTTTACCAGCGTAGCCGCCATAATATCGCCGGATTGACGCTTAAATTTCTTGGTGATGTATTGGGTTTCGCTGTCGTATCGGGCATTAAATACAACACCGCCACGCCAACCGGGTCCATACATTTTGCGGGGAAGTACCGGCTCACCGTCACAAATAATGTTACCACCGGAAACCCACGTCATTGTGTTTCCTGTGGGAGCTAGGCGGCGGATTTTCTTTTGGACAGTGTAGCCGTCGATGGTTGCGGTCAGGAATGCATCGCCCACTTTAAAATTGGGTGTATCAAACTGGAAATTGCCCTCTGCATCCGGTGTAACAGTTTGGGTTTCAATGCCAGGTCCTTCCAGCATAACTGTTGCCTGTTTGTTGGTAATTACTTTACCAACAATTCTGGAAAAGTCCTGTCCGGGATAGAAATTGTTTCTGTACTCAGGCAGGGTCAATTTAACCGACAGAGGCTCATAAAGGACACGCACAGGATATCGACGATCAAAGACTTTCTTATCGCGATTACGCACAAGAGAAATATCAATGGCAGTCTTGCCCAGATTTTCAAAGGAACAAGGTAATGTAAATTCGTTAAGGCCAGCCTTCAAAGAAAGCTGTAATGGTTCTGTATAATTTGTTTTGAATTCAAAGTTATCGGCAACGGCATTATGTGTCCGCACAAGCATTTTGCCGTTGTAGCCTTCAGTGGTCTGTTCCTCAATTTCGACCGTAACATAGGAGGTACGGACATCGTCTTCCACAGGACGGATAGGGAATCCACCCATAGGCTGTAATTGATCGCATTCCAAAAATGTGTATCGCAGAGGAGCCCAACTGCTGTATTCTACACTGCGGTCTGTCCAGCGGGTACGGGCAACGTTAACCAGCCACTGGTCAGACCATTGATCGTTGGGGGTCATATAGAAGGCAGTGAGAGGAATCTCTACCTCAGCCGACCAGTAGTCCTCACCACTGTATGTTTCAGCGCGCCATACAGGTGCGTAGGGATCAGGCTGAATCTTTCCTTTTTCTGAGCAAAAACGTGACTTTTGATCTCCGTCCCAGCCTACAAAGAAATGGTAATAATCAAAGGATTTTCCTGTGGGGCAGAAGAAAATCTGAAAAGATTGCTTTCCGTAGCCGCTGTGGGTAAATCTGTGTCTAAGCGCCATTTCCATATCCGGTTCCATACATTTGACACCGACATAAATACGGTCCACACAGGGGAGAATCTTGAAATAGGTTTTCTCAGGCTGAAGCTGACCGCCGTCGTTTAAAAAACGTCTGAAATCGGTATAGGTGGGAACTTCGTTCCACACAGCTTCGTCCATCTTTCCGTCAAGGGTAATACAGTTCGAATCAAAAAGTTTCTTTTCCATATTTGCCTCCTTATGTAATCGTGACGTTTGCCTATTTTCCCAGCTCTTGATTTCTTTTGTATGCGGCCTTTACGCAGTTCATTACCGTTGCACCAAAGGCACCGTCATCCAGGACTTTTACACCTGCGAGGGTGCTGCCGCCGGGCGAGCAGACAGCGTTTTTGAGCTCCACAGGTGTTCTACCGTCCTGCTGCACCATTTTTGCCGCGCCAATCATTGTGGAAGCTGCATAAGCTAGAGCCTTTTCCTTCGGAACACCGCAGGCGACAGCCCCATCAGCCAATGCGTCCATAAACATATACATATATGCAGGTCCGCAACCGGAAACTACGCCGGCGGCATCAATAAGGGATTCTTCCAGCAAATCCCATTGCCCGCAGGGAGCAACGTCTGCCAAAAAATCTGCCAGCGCAGATTTATCAACAAGATCGTTGTGACAGTAAATAGTCATACCGCAGCCAACCGCTACAGGTGTGTTTGGCATAATGCGAATAACAGGCAGGGAAGCACCGGCCATTTCCTCAATTTTTGAAACAGTTAAGCCGGCTGCCATAGAAATAAGGATAGGCTTCTTTTCCCGCAGAATATTCTGCAGAGGCAGGAGGACATCAGCCATCATCTGAGGTTTTACCCCCAGAAATATTCTGTCGCAATGTTTTGCAATTTCTTCGTTGGTTGTATAGCTGCCCCCCAATTTGTCTGCAAGCACTTTTGCTTTTCCGCTTCTGTCGGATAGCGCAATATCCTTTGTGGATTTGCTGAGGGCCTGGGCAATGGCGCTACCCATATTACCGCAACCGATAAAACCGTATTTCATATGCGTCTCCTATCTGATATGTCCATCGCCGTGGATAATGTACTTATAACTGGTTAATTCTTTTAGCCCCATAGGTCCTCTGGCGTGGAGCTTTTGGGTGGAAATACCCATCTCGCAACCTAAACCGAACTCTCCGCCGTCTGTAAAACGGGTTGATGCATTCACATACACCGCTGCGCTGTCCACACAGGAAGTGAATTTAAGCTTTGCCGATTCGTCCTGTGTAATAATCGCCTCGCTGTGACCGGTAGAATGGGCAGCAATGTGTTTAATTGCATCATCCACACTGTCCACACATTTAATTGCCAGGATGTAGTCTAAAAACTCGGTGTCAAAATCGTTTTCGCCTGCAGGCGTGCCGGAAATAACAGTAGCAGCATAGGTATCCAATCGCAATTCCACAGGAGTTTGCCGATTGGTAACCAAACGATTGTAAACCATAGGCAAAAATGTATGCGCTATCTCTTTATCCACCAGCAATACCTCTTCAGCATTGCAAACACTGGGGCGGCTGGTTTTTGCGTTTTCGATGATATTAAGCGCCATATCCAGGTCAGCGCTTTTTTCTACATATATGTGGCAGATTCCTGTGCCGGTTGCAATGCAGGGAACAGTTGCCTGCGTAACACAGGCGTTGATAAGACCGGCACCACCCCGGGGGATTAGCAGGTCAACATATCCCTGAGCTTTCATAAGGGCGGTAGCGCTTTCCCGAGATGTATCCGTTACCAGGTTGACTGCGTTCTCATTGATGCCAACACGTTGCAATCCCAAACGTAAAGCCTCTACAATGGCACTGGCAGAGCGGTAAGCCTCCTTGCCACCACGGAGCACGCAGACGTTGCCGCTTTTCAAAGTCAGCGCAGCGGCATCACTGGTGACGTTGGGGCGGCTTTCATATATGATTGCAACCACGCCGATAGGGGAGGAAACCTTGGTGATTTTCAGACCGTCTTCCCGTATGTATTCGTCCAGCTTTTGCCCCACAGGATCGGTAAGTTTTGCTACCTGACAAATGCCGTCTGCCATTGCGGCAATCCGGTCCTCTGTTAAGCGCAATCTATCCAGCATTACAGGAGAAATGGTAGCACTGGAGTGTTCCATATCAAGGCAATTAGCTGCAAGTATTGCATCTTTTTGGGCAAGCAATGCATCAGCCATTGCTAGAAGCGCGGTGTTCTTTTGCTCTGTTGTCAACTGGGCAATTTCTGTTTTCGCTGCCTTTGCAGCGCATAGCATATTAAGCATAGACTTTCTCCGTAAAGGTTGTGCCAACGGATTTGCCATCCATAATGGCATATAGGTTAGCGGGATTATTACCGTTGGCAATGATCATATCGCATCCACAGCTCAGGCAGATCTTTGCAGCCTCCAGTTTGGTGACCATACCACCTGTGCCCAAATTACTGTCGCTGCCGCCAGCCAACGCCATAAGGCTGTCGTCGACACAATGGGCAACTTCAATCAATTTTGCATTGGGGTCTTTATGGGGGTCGGCGGTATACAGACCGTCGATGTCCGACAGAAGAATCAATTTATCAGCCTTCACACTTTGCGCAACAATAGCAGCCAAAGTGTCGTTGTCGCCAATCACGATTTCCTTGGTAGCAACCGTGTCGTTTTCGTTGATAATGGGAATTGCGTCCAGTTCCAACAGACGCGCCAGGGTGTTGCTGAAATTGGTGTGCCGAATTTCGTTTTCCACATCCTCACCTGTAATCAGTAACTGCGCAACCGTATGGTTAAATGCGCTGAAAAGCTGGTCGTAAATATACATCAGCTCACATTGGCCAACTGCGGCTGCGGCCTGTTTGCTTGGAATATCCTTTGGGCGTTCCCGCAAACCAAGTTTACCCACGCCCATAGCAATCGCGCCTGAAGAAACAACGATTACCTGATTTCCGGCATTCTTGATATCACTGATAATTTTACATAGCTCCTCCACACGGCGAATATTCAGATGGCCTGTGGGATAGGCGAGGGTACTTGTACCAATTTTTATGACGATTCTCATCATAATACCTCCCAAATCTTGTTAATTAGCATTATATAACAAAGTGGTCGGTAAATAAAGAGAAAAATCGTATTTTGTAAATTAATTTTGCCATAAAATTTGCTGATCAGTAACGAGTGGAAAAGAAGTCAGCGTATCGGATTCCAGATCGATGCTTTCCAGCCGAATAGCTGAAATTTGCGAATTTTCGTAGGTGGTGTAATAGTAGATTCCTTTATCTACATTACAGCAACTCCAATATATTGTTTTTTCATAATCTCTTCCGATCTTAACACATCCACGTTGTTGTGAAACTGCACCTAAGATGTGGAAAAATTGACTTATACTGGACGGTTCAGTATTGTCACATACAGAGTTAAGTTTTGTAAAGGTTGCGCGGACAAAACGGGAGGCAGAAGACGGATCACCGGGCAGACCGATACTGCCCATTCCACGGCTGTATGCTTCGATTTTGTAATCCGGCGCAAATCTGTTTGTTGCCTCCTGTGATGTGAGGTTTAGATAGTTGGAAAGGTTATGCATATGGTAGTCAAATGGTGGATTATTTGTTAATACACCCACAGGATTGTCAAATACGTTTAATCCGTTTTCTCTCGGTTCAATAACGATAGAGGAATCCCTGTCTGCGACCATCCAATGAAGGGGGCTTTGTGGATAGGATTCGCTATATGAGATATCTGCCAAATTTATACGGTTTAGCAAGGTCTTTACCTGCGTAACATTTTCGCATTGACAGAGCACCCAGGGAATAAATTCAAAGGGCGCAACATTGTCCATATCCCTATTCATAGGCTGATAAACGGCATTTCCCGGAAAATACAGACCGGCCATACTGAGGCCTTTTTCGTTTGTTGCGTCATAATAAAGGGGATAATTGCTATCTACTGTTGCCATACCAATGAAGGCGTAATGTTTGGGTATTGCGGGAAGACACCGAAAGGGTAGCGGATAGTTTCTCGGTGTAATGGTTACGGTTTCCTGATAGCTGTACTCAAAATCCAAATTTCTGCCAAAATAGTGGTCCTTCCCGTGAAAGGTAATAGCAGTGCACATAAAAAATCCTCCAAAACAGTTTACACTTAGTATAAACCGTTTTGGAGGAAAAATGATGTTAAATACGTACAGTAGCAGTGCCGTCTTCGTGATAGGTGATTCTGTCACCTTCAGAGAAGAATTCGTCCACATAAGCGAGATATTCTTCTTTGGAGTTGAATTCAGGCTTAAAATCGGCAATGATTTTCTTGGCCCGTTGGGCATCATCTTTCAGCAACAGATACAGCATACCCAACTGCATTTTTGCAGACTTTACACAGGCACGCTCAGGGTTAGCAATTTGGTAATCATCACCGTGGGAGCGACCGATTGCACCGCCGGCATAGGGGTGAACAACAGGCATCAGTCTGCAAAGCTCAGCCATATCCGTGCTACCGGAGCTGAAGGCGTCATAGACACCGAAAAATTCTTCCGGAATAGTCAGCTCTGCAGCTTCTTTGCTTAGAGCGATCATATTGTCATCATTCCGCAGGGGCGCATAACCGGGCTTATCGAGAATTTCAACATTTACGTTCAGAGAAAGAGCGCCGCCGCAAAGCGCCTGGTTGATCTTCTTATTTGCCTTTTTCATAGCTTCAAAGCTGGCTCCACGCACATAGCTCTCAATTGTGACAAGCTCTGGAATGGCATTTACAGCTTCGCCGCCGTGCGTAATGATGGGGTGGAAGCGGATAATGTCATTTTCCTGGAAGGTTTCCCGAATGGCATTGGCAGCGGAGATGCCCTGTGTTGCTGCGTACAGTGCATTCTTTCCGGACCACGGGCTGCCGCCTGCGTGCGAAGAAAGTCCTTTGTAGTAAACGGTCTTTGCAATACAACCAACCCCACCGGTTCTGGCTGCAAAGCCAAGGGCGGTATGTACCATAAATGCAATATCTACACCGTCGAAGTAGCCGCGATACAAGAATTCGCCCTTACCACCCAGATATTTAATAATACCTTTTTCTCTCAATTCACTGCGGTACTCAATTTCGATCAGTTCCTCTGCGGGAACAGCGCACAAACGAATACGTCCGCAAAGACTATCTAAAGCGCCCGGCTCCTTTAATGCAGCGGCGATACCCAGAAGCGCAGCGCATTGGGCATTATGGCCGCAAGCGTGCACATAACCGGTTTCAGGGTCAGCTTCCGGGTGATTCGGGCAAATCAGGGAATCCAGTTCACCTAAGACCAAGATTTCGGGACCGGGACGACCGGTATCCAAAACGGTGTAAAAACCGGGAATATTTCCCGCGCGGACAAGTTGATAGCCAAGGGCTTCAAACTTTTCTTCCATATACTTGGATGTGTTTACCTCGCGGTATCCTGTTTCGGGGTGCTTCCAAATATAGCGCTCAGCCTCCAAAATAGATGCGCGGTGCTTATCAACGGCTTGTAACAGTGTTTGCATACAATCACTCCTTTTCTGGTAAATTATATAAAAATTTTACCAATGTTGTCAACCGAATAAATGGATATTTCCCGTTCCTATATATGAAAAGTTTCCACAGCGCATAAACAAATTGTTTATGCGCTGTGTTTTGCGCCCATTTCCGACGGAATAAATCGGAATAAACGAGTATAGTAAAACAAAAAACCAAGGAGGAATGACAATGCACCTTACAAGCTACTTGCAAGACGGCACATTAACCATTGTTTTGACAGGAGAAATCGACCATCATTGCGCAAAAGAATTTATGCAGTGCATTACAGCAAAAATTGAAGCATATACGCCAACATCCTGCGTGCTGGATTTTAAGGAAGTCTCTTTTATGGATTCATCAGGGATTGCGGTGGTAATCAACGCGCTGCGCAATATGACAAAGCTGGGCGGTGTTCTGGAAATTACAGAACTGAATCAACAGCCGTTAAAGGTGTTTCGCGCATCGGGCATCGACAAATTGGTAAACATTAAGGAGGAAGCAATATGAAGTTTGAAAACTATATGACACTGGAATTTCCCAGCAGATCTACAAACGAAGGATTTGCCCGTGCAGCAGTAGCTTGTTTTGCGGCGCAAATGGACCCGACATTGGAGGAATTGGGGGATATTCGCACCGCAGTTTCTGAGGCGGTTACAAACTGTATTGTACACGCATATCCCAATGGAATTGGCAATATATATATTCGTTGCAGAATTCTAAAAGACAATATTATAGACGTGGTAATTAAGGATAAGGGCATTGGCATTGAGGACTTGGACAAGGCCAGAAAACCAATGTATACAACCGGTGGTGCGGATCGTAGCGGTATGGGATTTACGATTATGGAAAGTTTTATGACTACTTTTTCAGTTACTTCTAAACCGGGAAGTGGCACAACCGTACATATGCGCAGAAAGCTTCAGCGACGCAAATGAGCAGAGTTGAGGAGCTAATCGCCCGTTGTCAAGGGGGCGATATGGATGCAAAGGAAACATTGATAGTAGAAAACAGCGGTCTGATATGGTCCGTTACAAGGCGGTTTATCGGCAGAGGTGTGGAAGCGGAAGATATGTATCAGCTGGCGTGCCTTGGGTTTTTAAAAGCGGTGGACGGATTTGACTTAAACTATGGCACGCAGTTTTCCACATATGCAGTGCCTAAAATAGCAGGTGAGATTCGCCGTTTTCTAAGGGATGACGGCGCTGTGAAAGTATCAAGGGGCATAAAAGAAAAAGCAGCTACCGTCAAAACCGCCAGAAACCATTTGACAAATGTATTAGGTCGCGATCCTACATTGGGTGAAATTGCAGAACAGACAGGCTTTTCCTCCGAAGATATTGCTATGGTGGAAAGCGCAACTGCTGGCGTGGAGTCAATTCATCAGGTTTCCGGTGATGAAGGGTTTACACTGGAAAGTATTCTCACCGACACCCAGTCAGAGGATGCTTTTTTGGAACAAATTGCGCTCAGACAGGCAATCGAAAGGTTACCTGAGAGAGAAGCGATGGTTGTGAAATTACGGTATTTTCACGGGCTTACACAGCAACGGGTATCCAGGGTTTTGAATGTGAGTCAGGTGCAGATATCAAGAATTGAAAAACGTGCGTTGGATAAATTGAGAGAGTTGTTAATTTGACGTATTTTACACTTTACCTTTTATGTAAAATAGAGTAAAATAAGTGTATCTTATTTTGTGTTAGGTGTACTTATGATAGATACAATGCTCAGCCGTTTTGTGACTGCCAGACGGCAATATATTCTCTCTCAATTTCAAAATTTAAATACTGTGCAGCAGAGTGCCGTTTTGACTACTGAGGGACCACTGCTGCTTCTTGCAGGCGCAGGAAGCGGTAAGACAACTGTTCTTATCAACCGCATTGCAAACCTGATGCGTTTTGGTCGCGCCGGAGATTGTTACGACGTTCCGGATACAATCACCGAGGAGGACGTGCTCTTCCTTGAAAATCTGCAAGAGCCGGTTTCGGATACGGACAAATACAGAGCAGATTATCTATGCGCGGTTGATCCTGTACCTGCGTGGAATATCATTGCGATTACCTTTACGAACAAGGCTGCTAACGAGCTGAAGGAACGGCTTACAAAACTCCTAGGACCAGAAGGTCAGGATGTTTGGGCGATGACGTTTCACTCTGCCTGTTGTCGCATTTTGCGCCGGGATATCGAGCGCCTTGGCTACAGCCGTAGCTTTACAATTTATGATACCGCGGATTCTGAACGGGTAATGAAGGATATCATTAAGGATATGGGTCTTGATGATAAGACATTTCCTGCAAAATACGTGTTGTCTGTGATTAGCAGACAGAAGGATCAAATGATCTCTGCGGAGGATTTTTTAGCGCGTGTTGAGGTGGAAAATGACTATCGGCTTCTTCATATTGCACGGGCATATCAAAAGTATCAGACGCGTTTAAAAGAAAATAATGCGCTGGATTTTGATGACATTATTTTCATGACGGTTAAGCTTTTGCAGGAAAACGAGGGCGTCCGTACCTACTATCAGCGCAAATTCCGATATGTATTGGTGGACGAGTATCAGGATAC
>JAZNDB010000157.1:0-6939 GCA_045587845.1 Faecousia sp. | reverse complement strand
ATGGGACCGCTGAAGGCTATTGATTTCGAAACTCTGGGCCTGTTGGTGGGTCTGTTTCTGATGATTGGCGGCATTGGCAATATGGGCGTCATTGATGCTTTGGCAGCTTTGCTTGCCAAGCTGGGTGCTGGCAATCCTTTCTTGATGTATACCATCATCGTATGGGCCTCTGTGCTGATCTCCGCTTTTATTGACAACATTCCCTATGTCGCGACGATGATTCCCGTCATTGCCGGTATTGCGGCGGAGATGGGTATTGATTCCACTGCGCTTTACTTTGGCCTGCTGTCCGGCGCGACTTTGGGTGGTAACTGTACTCCCATTGGCGCATCTGCCAATATCACCGGTATTGGCATTCTGCGGAAGGAAGGATATGAAGTTGCGAATAAAGATTTCTTTAAGATCGGTATTCCGTTTACTCTGTCTGCCATTGTTCCCGCTTACATTTTGATCTGGATCCTGTTTGGTGTGTGATGCTTGATTTCCCTGCTTTCCAAGAATAACAGAAAGCGGGGGATCACCACTGTATAAAGAAAACCCAGAAACCATTGCGGTTTCTGGGTTTTTGATGTTCTTGAAATAATACAGATTATCTCTTGCTGAACTGGGGAGCACGACGAGCGCCCTTCAAGCCGTACTTCTTTCTCTCCTTCATTCTGGGGTCGCGGGTCAGGAAACCGGCAGCCTTCAGAGCAGGACGGTTCTCTGCATTCAGAGCAACCAGAGCGCGGGACAGACCGTGGCGGATAGCGCCAGCCTGGCCGGAAACGCCACCACCGGTAACAGTGATGATCAGGTCAACCTTTTCCAACAGACCCAGAGCAGCCAGAGGCTGACGAACAACCAGCTTCAGAGTCTCCAGACCGAAGTAATCGTCGATATCGCGGCCGTTGATGATGATGGAGCCGGTGCCGTTCTCGAACAAACGAACACGGGCAACAGAGGACTTACGGCGGCCGGTGCCGTAGCTATACTTCTTCTTGCTTTCGTACATAATTAGTTACCTCCCATTAGTCCAGAGTCCATGCTTCAGGCTTCTGAGCAGCGTGGTTGTGCTCAGCACCCTTGCACAGATGCTGACGGCCCAGGCAGTTACGGCCCAGAGTGTTCTTGGGCAGCATACCCTTAACAGCCAGCTCCATAGCGTAGTCGGAGCGATTGTCCATCATAACACGAGCCTTGGTTTCCTTCAGACCGCCGATCCAGCCGGATACACGGTAGTAGGACTTCTGATCCAGCTTCTTGCCGGTCAGGATAGCCTTGTCGGTGTTGATGATGATGACGTAGTCGCCACAGTCAACATTGGGAGTGAATGTGGTCTTGTGCTTGCCGCGCAGCAGGTTAGCAGCGATTACAGCGGTACGGCCCAGGGGCTTGCCGGCTGCATCGATGACGTACCACTTGCGCTCGACAGTTTCCAGTTTAGCCAAAGTAGTGGACATTATGCTTTCCTCCAATAGGTAATTTATTTTGACAAAATCATATATAAGCAGTACAATGACTGCAGAACGCTTGATTATTAAACCACAACAAATCGGAATTGTCAACCAATTTTTGAGAAAAATTTATGAAACACATTAAAAACTCTTGAATACTCTTGTTTTCTTTAATATACTCTCGAATACTAACATTCTATTTTTGCTTTTGGGGGATAAAATATGCAAAAAATGGTAGGTTTGCTGCGCCGTTGCGTAGAGGACTATAATATGATAAAGACCGGCGACCGCATTGGTGTAGGGGTGTCCGGCGGTAAGGACTCTCTTGTTTTGCTGATGCTGTTGGCAGAATTACAAAAGTATAACCATAATCCTTTTAGCTTGGAAGCGATCACCATTGATATGGGGCTGGGTATGGATTACACAGAAATAGAGAAGCTGTGTAAGGATTTAAATGTTCCGTTTCATTTGATTAAGACAGAAATCGGGCCGATTATCTTTGACCACCGCAAAGAGAAAAATCCTTGTTCTATGTGTTCCAAAATGCGTAGGGGCGCATTAAATCAAGCGCTGCTGGACTTGGGGCTGAACAAGCTGGCATTAGGTCACCATTATGACGACGCGGTGGAAACCTTTGTAATGAGCCTCATTTACGAGGGGCGCATCAGCTGTTTCCAGCCTGTTACAGACCTGGATAGAACCGGTATTATCCAAATCCGCCCTATGCTCTATATTCACGAAAAAACAGTTGACAGTTTTGCTACCCGCCACAGTTTGCCGGTGCTTGCTAACCGCTGTCCTGTGGACAAAAATACCAAACGGGAGGAAATCAAGCAACTGGTGTATACATTGTCTGCAACCTATCCCGATCTGAAGGAACGGATTTTCGGCGCAATGCAGCGCTTGCCCTTACCGGAATGGGGTCCCCAGGGTCGCTATAAAAGACCAAAGGAACAGGACTAAAGCCTTCCCCCGGGGGGAAGGTGCCCCGAAGGGCGGATGAGGAATGCGGGCAAAAGACGAATGTTCTACGAAAAGTTATAGTCTTACACTTAGCTTTGTTGTCCTGGGCGGCAATCTCCTGGCAATGCTGTATGAAAATTTTACCAATGGGAATACTGCTGTAACAAGGAGGCGGTGTCAATGGTAAAAGGAATTTCTCGACAGGTGATTGTGGTAAATGCACCGGATCAAAAACTGTTTGAACAGGCAATTTTTATTCTAAACGATGATGCGGTAGGGCAGGGCATTACCGACGAAATGCTCCTAAAGTCGGCAGATAAACTGCTCCGCAACTCCCAAAACAGAAAAAAACCCAGCTTTGCCCTGTATGGCTGGGTATGGGCTTGCGCCGGCGCATTGCTGACAGGCCTTGTTTGGCTCGTAACATCCATTGTTTAGCTTGCAAAAATCGTGTTTTTGTGCTATAATCTCCCGGTGTTCGGGAGGTGAATGGTATGAACATTGGTCCGTTACAAGTGAATAACCCCATTGCTCTTGGCCCTATGGCTGGTGTGACCGATTGGGCATTTCGTACCATTTGCGCGGAACTGGGCGCCAATATTACCGTAACGGAAATGGTTTCCTCCCGGGCGTTGGTGTATAAGGATAAGAAAAGCGCTGCTCTGCTCCGCAAGAACGAAGGCAGCCTGTGCGGCGCGCAGATATTTGGTAACAACCCGGAGATTATGGCAGAGGGCGCGCGCCTTGCTTTGGAGATATCCGGCTGCGATTTTATTGATATCAATATGGGTTGCCCTATGCCCAAAATCGCAAACAGCGGTGACGGTTGCGGATTGATGCGTACCCCGGAGTTAGCGGGGGAGATTGTAAAGACGGTAGTTGACGCCGTCGACGTTCCGGTAACTGTCAAGTGCCGTCTTGGCTGGGATAAGGGTAGTATCAATGTGCTGGACTTTGCCAAACGAATGGAAGACAACGGCGCTGCAATGCTCACCGTCCACGGCAGAACCCGCAGTATGCTCTATTCCGGCATTGCAGATTGGGACACAATTACCAAAGTCAAGCAGCAGCTTTCTGTGCCTGTGATTGCCAACGGAGATATTATAGACGGAGAAACTGCTGTAAAATGCTTAAATCGCACCAAAGCCGATGGCGTAATGATTGGCAGAGCTACCTTTGGAAACCCTTGGGTATTTGCCGATACGGTGGCGGCGCTTTCCGGCAATAAGGAATACCAGCGTCCGCCCCTTGCCAAGCGTATTGATACCGCAGTGCGGCAATTTGAATTTGCGTTGGAAGACAAAGGCGAGCATATCACCTGCTTAGAGGCAAGAAAGCACTTTGCCTGGTATCTCCGTGGTGTTGCCTATGCATCCTATTACAAGGAGCAGATATCCTCTATTCAAAAAATGGACGATATATATCGTATCGCAGAGGGAATCCGCAAGGATTTGCAATAATTGTAAGGAATGATTTTATCCATCGTTTCGCAAACTACTCCAGAGGTGGTTTTGTGAAACGATGGATTTGTTTGTTGCTGATATTTGCGTTAATTCCCGTGGCGTCGGTAAACGCAGAGCCGATTAAATGGGTGGATTTTGCCGTACCCTATGAATCTTTAAAATATGCTATGGACACGGATATCGCCACAGCAGAGCAGGAAAAGCACATTAGCTGGATTGATATATTGGCTTTATCTGCCTGTAAAACCGGGGGCAAATGCGGTTTGACCTCTGTAAAAAAGGCGGCAAAAGATTTAAAAGGGAATCAATCTCCCGAAGAATTGCTGGGTGAATTATATAAGTATTATTCCTATTACCACGAAGCCTATTCTGCCGTGTTGGGAGGCTTGCTGGGTAACTATTCTGTGGAAATCGATGGCCAGTGGAAATCAACCTATGGGTTAAAAGCGTTTAGTCCCATAGCGGCAGGCTATGGTTATAGCCATTGCTCTGATTTTGGCAATAGCCGCAGCTTCGGTTTTGCCAGAAAACACTTGGGTAACGACCTGATGGGTAGCTTGGGAACACCGATTGTGGCTGTGGAAGGCGGTGTGGTAGAGGCTATGGGCTGGAATCGGTACGGTGGCTGGCGAGTAGGCATTCGTTCCTTTGATTCTAAGCGCTACTATTATTATGCCCACCTGCAAAAGGACAAACCCTTTGCCAAGGATATGTATGTGGGTAAAATCGTCCAACCGGGAGACGTAATCGGTTTTATGGGTCGTACCGGCTATTCCGATAAGGAAAACACCAATAACATCGAAACTGTCCACCTGCATTTTGGTATGCAGCTTGTGTTTGACGAGAGCCAAAAAGAGTGCAACTCTGAAATATGGATTGATGTGTATAATATTGTCAGACTTCTCAGCAACCACCGCAGCAGCGTGAAGAAAACAGGCGGTATATACACCCGCGTATATTCCTTCGTGGATTTGGACACACAGATGCTTCTGGAGGGTCAATAATTTGTGTAAATTTTCTGCAATCTCTGTTTGACAAAAAAATACTTCTATGCTACAATTTACTGGATAATGTAACATAGGAGGAGTACGGAATGATGGGCGCTGAAATGAAGGTCAAGATGGTTGGCTTTTGTGATGGTGTTGCTGTTTCCACTTTCGCTCCTTTGCTGAACGAGCTGTCCTTTGATGACGTATCTGAATATGCTGTTTTTCCCGGCTTTTGTGATGTGCATGTGCATTTCCGTGAGCCGGGATTTTCTTATAAAGAGACCATTGGAAGCGGCTCTAAAGCATCGGCAAGAGGTGGATATACGGCAGTGTGTACGATGCCGAATTTAAGCCCTGTGCCGGACAGTGCGGCGCATTTAGGCGAGCAGTTAAGATTGATTGAAGAGCAGGCAGTGATTCACGTTTATCCCTACGGAGCAATTACAGTAGGGGAAAAGGGTGAAGCGCTTGCAGACTTAGAAGGTATGGCGCCGAATTGTATCGCTTTTTCCGATGACGGAAAGGGTGTGCAGAGCGATGATATGATGCGCGAGGCTATGCGTCGCGCCAAGGCGTTGGGTAAAATGATTGTTGCCCACTGCGAGGTCAATGATCTGCTGAAGGGCGGCTATATCCACGACGGAAAATACGCATCTGCCCATAACCACAAAGGCATTTGCAGCGAAAGCGAATATGCTCAGATTGCAAGAGATTTGAAACTGGTGGAAGAGATCGGTTGCGCCTACCACGTATGTCATATCTCTACCAAGGAGAGCGTTGAACTGATTCGACAGGCGAAGGCAAAGGGCTTGGACGTAACCTGTGAAACCGGTCCTCACTATCTAACGATGGATGATAGCTTCCTGCAGGAAGACGGGAGATTCAAAATGAACCCTCCCTTGCGGGATAAGTCAGACAGAGAAGCGTTGGTAGCCGGCATTGTAGACGGCACAATCGATATGATTGCCACCGATCACGCCCCCCACAGCGCAGAGGAAAAGAGCAAAGGGCTTGATTCAAGCGCCTTTGGTGTGGTTGGCATAGAAACTGCTTTCCCGGTGATGTATACCCACCTGGTAGAAACAGGTGTGATTACCCTTGAAAAACTGATTGATTTGCTCAGCACCAACCCCCGCAGGCGGTTTGGACTTCCTGCAGGCAACGACTTTACAGTTTGGAATCTAAGCAAGGAATTTGCCGTAGATCCGGCAGAGTTTATTTCCAAGGGTAAGGCAACCCCCTTTGAAGGTTGGAAATTAAAAGGTGAATGTTTGCTAACCGTTTGCGACGGCAAGGCAGTGTATAAATTGGAGGATTGAGTAATGGCAAAGAGAACAGACTTGAAAAAAATTCTGATTATCGGCTCCGGCCCCATTGTTATCGGACAGGCTGCCGAATTTGACTATGCCGGCACACAGGCTTGCCTGGCATTAAAGGAAGAGGGGTATGAGGTTGTTCTGTGCAACTCCAACCCTGCTACCATTATGACGGACACCACCATTGCCGATAAGGTGTATATGGAGCCTTTGACGCTGGAATACGTGGCTAGGATTATTCGTTATGAGCGCCCCGACGCAATTCTGCCCGGTATTGGCGGACAGACCGGCCTGAACCTGGTTATGCAGCTGGAGAAAAAGGGTGTTCTGAAGGAGTGCCGTGTAGAGCTGTTGGGTACTTCCAGCGAATCTATTGAGCGCGCTGAGGATAGAGAACTGTTCAAGGAGCTGTGCCAGTCCATCGGCGAGCCGGTTATTCCCTCTGAGATTACCTATTCAATCGAAGAAGCCAAGGAAGCGGCACAGCGGATCGGCTATCCTGTGGTTCTCCGTCCTGCCTTTACCCTTGGCGGTACCGGTGGCGGCTTTGCCTATAATGAAGAAGAACTGATCGAGGTTGGCTCCAATGCCTTTAAGCTTTCTCCCGTCCATCAGGTTCTGGTGGAGAAGAGTGTGAAAGGTTACAAGGAAATTGAGTTCGAGGTCATGCGTGACTCCAATGATCATGCCATCACCATTTGCGGTATGGAAAATATTGATCCTGTGGGTGTCCATACCGGCGACTCTATTGTCGTTGCGCCTATCATGACCC
>JAZNDB010000156.1:0-6366 GCA_045587845.1 Faecousia sp. | reverse complement strand
CGAACCTGCTGGTCAGCGTGCCGGGAGTCAACACCCAGCTTGATGTGCAGCTCGACGGTCTCGTCGAACTTTGCGGAAGCGCCCTTCACTACCAGATCCAGGGCCTCGGTGGGATCATACTGAACGGAGCGGTCAATCAACTTGGCGCTCTCTTTATACTTTTTGCCTCTAAACACTTTGTTATATCCTCCTTATAGTGGTGATGCGGAAAAATCCTCCCACATTCCGGACCAGGTATGTCCGGTTAGCAAATATCAATATTGATTAGTCGACGACGACAACGCCCATGGAGCGGCAAGTGCCGGCAACCTGGCTTTCGACAGCCTCCAGAGTAGCGCCCTTCAGATCCTGGATCTTGGTCTTAGCAATCTCGGTGATCTGAGCGCGGGTGATCTGGCCAACCTTGTTCTTGTTGGGAACGCCGGAGCCCTTCTCCAGACCGATTGCCTTCATGATCAGCAGGGGAGTCGGAGGGGTCTTGGTGATAAAGGTGAAGCTGCGGTCTGCGTAAACAGTAATAACAACAGGGATCTTGTGGCCCTCCATAGACTGGGTACGGGCGTTGAAGTCCTTGATGAATGCAGCAATGTTAACACCGTGCTGACCCAGAGCGGGACCAACAGGGGGGGATGCGGTAGCCTTAGCGGCGGGGATTTGCAGCTTGATAATGCCAGTAACTTTCTGTGCCATAATAAGCACCTCCTGAATAAAATGTGGTAATATGCGACCGTTCGCATTTTTGTCGGGGCTTAGCCCCTCCCACGTTCCAACCGAATCAATCGGTTCGATGCGTTATTGGGATATTAACTCAATCTGGTCGAGCTCGAACTCGACAGGAGTTTCCCGGCCAAACATAGAAACAATTACGCTGACCGAATTTTTGTCGATATCAATGGTTTCCACCACACCGGTGAAGGAGCTGAGGGGACCGTCGAGAATACGTACAGTATCGCCAACTGCATAGTTGACAACGATTTCCTTCTTCTCACCCCCCATCTCATAGACTTCATCATCAGATAGGGGGAAGGGGTCATTTCCGGATGCACCTACAAAGCCGGCAACGCCACGCACATTGCGAATAACGTGCCAGGTATCATCGGAATAAACCATTTTTACAAACACATAACCGGGATAAAGCTTCCGGTCATAGGTTTTGCTGACGCCTGCGTCGGTAATCTCCGTTACGGTTTCCTGAGGAATCGCAACCGTGATAATCTGATCCTGCAACTGGCGGCTCTGAACGGTTTTTTCGATGGTAGCTTTTACGGTGTTTTCATACCCGGAATAGGTATGGACAACATACCATTTTGCAGCTTCTGCCATAGCTTATCTCCTTAGTGATCATGGAGGACATTGTGAACAGCCTGAATCAAGGCATCAATGCCAAAGCGGGCAACGAAGTCAAACACCCAGATGAACACGCCAACAACCAAGACGCATACAATAACAATCAAGGTGTTTTTGATTACTTGCTTAGGGGTAGACCAAACGACCTTCTTCAGTTCGCTGCGAAGCTCACGAAAATATCTGCAGAATCCGCCCCAGGTTCTTTTAAACCAGTTTTCCTTTTTTACGTCTGCCATTTCGTGATCTCCTTACTTGGTCTCGTTGTGAATGGTGTGCTTCTTGCAGAATCTGCAATACTTCTTCATTTCGAGACGATCGGGGTCATTCTTCTTGTTTTTCATAGTGTTGTAGTTTCTTTGCTTGCACTCGGAACATCTCAAAGTGACTTTAACGCGCATAACGGCACCTCCTTAAAAATTGCCTCCCTGTATCACTCCGGCTAGATAAGATTTAGAAGGTGGCCAACTACAAATTGCCACCCCGAAGCTGAAAATGGGCACACAAAATAAGCCCGTTTTCACAGGTAGAACCATTCTAACACAGCCTGTGTGTGAAGTCAACAATTTTTTTCTTTATTTTTTAGGTATTTTGCTGTATAATGGGTGCAAAACGAAAGTTAAGGAGAAATTTCACGATGAAACGAATAATGGGCATTGATTACGGTGATGCGCGCACGGGAATTGCCGTGTCTGATTTACTATGCAGCCTTGTGGGAACTACTGCGGTTATTCACAGCCGTAATATGGAAAAGACCATTACGCAGATTTGCGTAATGGTCAAAGAGTCCGATGTGGGAGAAATTGTTGTGGGTCTTCCTAAGAATATGGACGGCACAGAAGGTGTCCGGGCAGAGTTGTGCCGGGAATTTGCTAAAAAATTGGAAGAAGCCACTGCGTTGCCCGTAAAAATGTGGGACGAGCGAAGAACCACAGTGGAAGCCCACAATATCCTTTCTCAGCACAATTACCACGGTAAAAAACGGAAAGATACCGTAGATGCCGTGGCAGCGTCATTGATCTTAGAAGGTTATTTGGCTTTTCGGGGTCGGTAAAACAGTTCCCGCAGTCCGGTGAACAGCAATAATCCACCAAAGCACTTTTTTAACAGCTCCGTGTCGATTTTGCTGCTGATAAAGCTGAACAATGCGGCGGTTACACAACCTAACGCAATTGCAGGCAGGATTTTTTTAAAGTTCAGTGTGCCTTGTTTGTGGTGAAATAATGTGGCGATCAACGCGCTTGGCAGAAAAAACAGGAGGTTTATAACCCGGGCCTGGGGGTATTCCATACCGGTGATTACTGTCAGCCATAGCATTAAAAGGCTGCCGCCGCCCACACCCAAGCCTGCTAAAAAGCCCAGTATAATTGCTACCGGCAAGGTTAAAAAATCTAACATAGATAACGAATGCCTCCCCAAATAATCAGCAGCCCTAAGCAGCGGTGCAGCCATAAGGTAGGAATATGCTTTCCCCATAAACCTGCGGCAATTCCTCCCAAAGCGCCGCCGATCAGATAGGGGAGAAGCTGCATAAGGGTAATACCCTGCAAACCTGAAAACAGTAGGGAAACAATGCAAATTGGCGCGATGATAGCGATAGATGCGGGGAACTGCTCCTCTTCGGCCAATCCGGATTGCATTTCCAGCATCGGTACCAGCACCATACCGCCACCTGCCCCGAACAAGCCGTTGACGATGCCCGCAAATCCGCCTCCTAAATACAGAAATATGTTACCCAATGAAAACCACCTCTGTAGGAAAGCATCTCCTGCAGAGGTGGTTTTTATGCAAAAAACCGTGCGTTTGATAACGCACGGTTTTCTGAAATTACATATAAGCCAGCACAGCGTCCAGATTCAAGCGCTTTGTGTCACCAACCGTGATGGTTGCAGCATCGGTAATGCCGGTGTGCCACTCGTCCAAATCGGTTGCGCGCAATTCTTCGGAAATCATATAATCACGGTAGTTCATATCGTCGTCGCCTACGTAGAACATCACGTGATAACCGTAATCACTGACGATCACACCGGTGTCACCGGCCTTGCGGTCATCACTTACGGCCCAGTTTGTGAAGTTTTCAACATAATTGGAGTTGCGGTGGATATCTTCATACAGACCGCCGGTTTCCTTGGAGGCAGTATCGTCGGTGTGCTTCTTTACCAATTCAATGAAGGACTCTTCGGTAGCATCGCCGTCTTTCCACTCTTGCAGCAGCTTCTCAGCTTCTTCCTTAGCCTTTGCTTTTTCCTCGTCGGAGTAGGTCGTGTTGCCGCTGGAATCCGTTGTGCCGCCTTCAAAGCTCACCAGCAGATGGCGGACATTTGCCAAGGGGCGCAGGTTTTCGTCACGCTTCTGGAAGATCACAACGTAGTAACCGTTGATAGTCTTGATTTCATTGCCGTCGGAATCCTTGGAGGTGCTTTCGTTGGCAATGTAGGTAATATCACCCTCAGCGCGCGCATCATCAGTCATCCAGGATTGTAACATACTGGGGATTCCGGAATACATAATATCTACATTCTTAGTACTTGCAGCGTTATCCTTGTCCTTGTTGATTTCCAATGCAGCGATTGCCTTGTCCAGGGCTTCTACATCGCTGGAGGAAGCCAAAGCCTTTGCAATTTCTTCAGCTTTCTGAGCTGCGGCTGCCTGCTCGGCATCGGAGTAGGTCTTGTTGCCCTTGTCATCGGTTGTACCACCGGTGAGGTAGCTGCTGCAACCGATATAGTAGCTTACATAGTCAAAGGAAGTGTAAACGAAGGGATTCTTAGTGTCGTGCTCACGAATAGCGGCGTCGTCATACTTCAGGCTGTCTTTGTATTGGTTGTAATATGCCTGCGCAATGGTAGCAACCTCGTTGTATTCCATAAAGGACTTTAGATTAGAACCATAACCGTATACAGCGCGCAGATATGCATTTACATTGGAGTAGCCGTAGTACATAGCATACAGCTCTAACTGCGTTTCGGACAACTCCAGGGCTTGCTGCTGCTCTTCGGTGAGCTTAAAGCCTTCGGCCATCGCCTTGTCGTACAGAGCGTAGTCGCTCTTTGCCTTATCTAAGGCATCCGTAAGGAATCGGTCAGCCCAGGTTTCACCGGTTGTCGTGTTTGTAACCTGCTCGTTGATAGGCTCGTTGATGTTCAAGCCCATCATACCGGCGTAAACGGAGAGATTCTCGCCGTAGGAAGATGCCCAGTTTCTGATGTAGTCGTTCAGGTAATAGTTCATGTGAACGCTGTTGAGCTTATGTTCGCCGGTGGTAGCGGCAATGGTATTTCTGTCAATGATGCCGGAATGGTTCACAGCTCTGACACCGAGAACACCGGCTGCGGTCAAAGCAACTACCAACATAATTGCCACAAAAGCAACAGTGATACGCTTCAGCTTCTTAGCCTCGGCTTGTTCTTTGCGCTGCCGTTCAGATAACATAGCAGCAGCTTGCTCCTTGCGGAGCTTTTTCTTATTGGATGCGCTCATATAATCAATTCCTCTCGTATATGGTTAACAATGTTGTGCCAATGGGACACACAAGTTATGCTATTATAACTGATAATTGTGTTTGTTGCAAGTGTAATCTTTCTGTTTGGAGGAAATATAAAAAAAGTTTACAAATTTTTAGGAAATTTTCATAAAAATATGGGGAGCAAATGCTCCCCATACCGCCCCGCTTTAGCCGTACGCGCCCAATTATGACCTGCACGCAATGGCAGGTGGGTTGCCGCTCTGTGTTTTAGCTGCTCCCAACGTCCGCAATATGTCAAAGCATAAGCGGGAGGTCTGCAATCCAACACGGAAGTCTAACATCCCTAGATAATAATGTGGGTCCAAAAGGGCGACATTACGCACCAAGCAGGAAGTCAGTTAATCCTCTTCGTCCTCTTCTTCGTAAAGTTGCTCCATAATCAAGTTGTAGACGGTTTCCAATTCTTCGTCGTCTTCAATGGCGCACAGGATAGGCTCTTCCTCTTCGGGATCCTCTACGGATTTTAAGATGCTGACCTCTAAATCCTCGTCTTCCTCGCCGTTGGCGGGCGTAACTGCCAAATAGGTTGCGCCGTTATATTCGATTGTAGTAAGAACTTCCAGTTCAAACTCAGTGCCGTCTTCGTCTACAATGGTCATAAAATCAGAACCGTATTCTTCAGACATAGTAAATACCTCCATCAAGTTGTGTAGGTATATTGTAACTGCAAACAAAGGGAAAATCAAGTCCAAACCGGTCGCTGATATTATTATATCCCCGGGATAAATTTTTATGAAAAGGGAAAAAGAAAGAATTTGGTTATACTATTTTAAATTAAAATATATTTCACAAATTAGG
The DNA here is from genome assembly GCA_045587845.1 of Faecousia sp. Classification (GTDB taxonomy): domain Bacteria; phylum Bacillota; class Clostridia; order Oscillospirales; family Oscillospiraceae; genus Faecousia. Next base: position 698 of record JAZNDB010000156.1, on the reverse strand, counting down.
TCTTTCGTTTTACAGGTAAATATGCTATAATGATAAGAACCATAGTATGCTCTCATACTATGCGCATTTGTAAGTTGACCACGCCGACAGTTGCCGGCGCTATGGAGGTAATAGAATGGACAAGGATAAGAAGAAGCTGCCGCGGCAGGATTGGAGACCCCATTGGAGTCTGGAAACACTCCAAAAGGCGGGTAAGATTACGCTTTCCGTCCTTCAGGTTGTGGGAGGAGCATTGGCTACCGTTTTGCTGATTGCCCTTGTATGCGGCTTTGTGTTTGTGGGAATCCTGGGTGACTATCTGCAGGAAGATATTCTGCCTATGGCAGGTATGGAAATCGATGATGTGGATATGGATAAGAACTCCACTATGTACTATGTGGACGAGCACGGAGATATTCAGGTCTATCAGCAGATTTATGCATCAACCACCAGCAAATGGGCCAATTTGGAGGATATCCCAAAGGATATGATTCACGCGGCGGTAGCCATTGAGGATCACAGATTCTACACCCATCAGGGTGTGGACTGGGTGACAACTATCAAGGCTTGCGCCAGAATGTTCTTTGGTGACGATTCTGTGGGTGGCTCCAGTATTACCCAGCAGCTGATTAAAAATCTTCTGCTTTTTGAAGATGAAACGGCAGATGATGTAACGGTCCAAAGAAAGGTTTTGGAAATTTTCAGAGCCATTCAGCTGG
>JAZNDB010000155.1:0-7749 GCA_045587845.1 Faecousia sp. | reverse complement strand
CCCTTGGCTGTCTTAGGCTGCCAGTACAAAGCATCCTCTACCAACCAGGCAACCACATCCCCTTCCGGCTCTGCGCAGTCAATACCGAACACCTTGCAAAAACAAGAGGTCTCGGGACGGCCGCAGGCCAGCGACACAATGGTGCCGTGCTCCCGACGGGCTGCATAAAAGCTGTCTACGGGGTCGGACAAAAAGACCTTATCCAGAACTGCAATACCCCGGACATCACAGCCCTTCATACCAAATACCACAAAGGGTCTTTCCTGCAGCTTCTCCGGAACAACGGTCAGCTTTCCTTCCTGACGGTGAACGCCGTACAAGCTCTCACTTTGGGGAAAGAATACGTCCTTGGGAGATTTTACGGTTTTGAGGGTATCCAGATCTACCTTTGCATCCGATTCCCATATTGCAAAATTGGTTTTACCGGCATTGGCAACAGGAATATACAGATCCCCATTGCCGGCAATCCGCGCATACAGGGCGGTCAAGTCACACTTATTGATTTTCAGCATCCCTTAACCCCTTTCTGCCACAATGCTGGGCTCTGCGTCACCTTGGGTAAAGCTGGTCAGCGGACCTTTGGCTTCCAGGTCACTGCCGGCTTGATATTCCCCATAGAGCTCGTTGATATCCTTAATAAACTTCCGGTTAAACAGGTGCAGCGGAATACCCTGCGGGCAAACACGGCTGCATTCGCCGCAATCGGTGCAGCGACCGGCTACGTGGAAGGCCCGGATGATGTGGAACATCTTTTCCTCGAAGGGAGTGGCGTTTGCCTTCTGCGCAGAATCAAATTTTACGCTGTCAAACACGCACTTACGGCAGGAGCACGCAGGGCACACGTTCCGGCAGGCATTGCAACGGATACATTTGCTCAGTTCCTTTTGGAAGAAAGCAAACTTCTCCTCGGCAGACATTGCTTCAATTCGCTGCACTTCTGCAAAACGATCCGCATCCACGGTATCGGCAGATTCGCCAATCAGCTCATCGAAAATCACGTGCTCCTTGCCCTTACACACGTGGCATCGCTCCAGCATAGCAGAGGCATAAGATACCTGCTTATCACCATACAGGGTCTTAACGGTTAATGTGTTTGCTGCATCGGGATAGTCGGCGCCCTGGATATCCAGAATACCATCGGCTTCGATGTTGGAAACAGACAGTTTGCCTTTGCAGCCTACACCGATGATATACGCCTTTTCCCGGTCTACCCGGTGTTCCTTCAGAAGCTGCTGAAAGCTATAGCTATCGCAAGGCTTCAAAAACACCAGGGTCTTGCCCTCCAATTTGGAGGCTTCAATCATATATTTACTCAGATTTGCGCCGCAGAAGCCGTTATATACGAAATTTTCCAGCTCTTCGGCAGAGGCAAAGAAGGCAGGCTCCACATCATAGACAGTTTCACCCTGCTTCCAGCCCAAAACCCGGGCTACTTCGCCACTTTCCAGGAGGGCCTTCGCCCGCAAAATCAGTTCTTGCATCGCAGATCCCCCAATCTCACATTCGGTCCCAGCTCACGGATTTTTGCCACGAAGCTGTTCATAGTTTCAGAAAACTTCACACCTTCTGCTGCGGATACCCACTCCACTCTGGTTCTGCCCTTTTCAACACCGAGGAAATCCAGCATACTAAACAACAGGGTCATTCGGCGGCGGGCATAATAGTTGCCGGTAGAGTAGTGGCAATCGCCGGGATGGCAGCCGCAGAGAATCACACCGTCAGCGCCCTTTTCAAATGCCCGGAGAATAAACATAGGGTTCACCCGGCAGGAACAGGGTACGCGGATAATTTTTACATCAGCAGGATAGGAAAGTCTGCTGGAGCCTGCCAGGTCTGCGCCGGCATAGCTACACCAGTTACAGCAGAATGCCACAATATTCGGACGGAATTCTTCTTGATTATTTACCGGCATATTGCATCCACCTCCGCAATAATTTGTCTGTTGCTAAAGCCCTGCAGGTCCATTGCGCCGCTGGGGCAGGTTACGGTACAAGCGCCGCAGCCCTGACAGAGGGCATTGTTGACCACAGCCACGCGGCGGGTCTCCCGGATACCGTGGTCAAACACCAGCTTATCCTCATAGCCGATAGCGCCATAAGGACATACGTTGGCGCACTGGCTGCAGCCGTTACACAGTGTCTCGTCGGACTTAGCAGTACAGGGGTTGGTTTTCAGCTTATCCTTGGCAAGCAGGCCAATGACCTTCACGGCGGCAGCGCCTGCCTGCGCCACGGTTTCAGGAATATCCTTGGGGCCCTGGCACACACCGGACAGGAACACACCTGCCGTGGGAGATTCCACGGGGCGCAGCTTGGGGTGTGCCTCGGTGAGGAAATTGTTGGTATCGATAGAAGCGGTCAGCATTGTGGCAATCTTACGCACATCTGCATTGGGCTCGATGGCGGTGGCCAGAACCACCATATCCGCCTTCTTCAGAATCTGCTTGTTTTCCAGCAGGTCAACTCCGTGAACCAGCAGACTGCCATCACTCTGGGGCGCAACCTTGCCCACCTGACCCTTAACGTAATGAACGCCGTAATCCTCCACCGCGCGGCGGTAGAATTCATCGAAATTCTTGCCGGGTGTACGGACATCGATATAGAATACGGTCACATTGGTATCCGGGTACTTATCCCGGATCAGCATAGCGTGCTTGGCTGTATACATACAACAAATCTTGGAGCAATAAGGCTTACCGCGCTCATCTGCGCAACGGCTTCCCACACACTGAATGAACACGATTTCCTTAGGCGCCTTGCCGTCAGACAGGCGCTCCAGATGACCCTTGGTGGGGCCGGCGGCATTCATAATCCGTTCCAGCTCCAAGGAAGTGATCACATCCTTGCTTTGTCCATAGGCATATTCCCCATACTGGTCCAGTTTGATGGTATCAAAGCCTGTGGCAACCACAATAGCGCCGTAGGTTTCGGTAATGATCTCGTCCTGCTGGGTGTAATCGATTGCGCCGGCCTGACAGACCTTCTGACAGACACCGCACTTGCCGGTCTTAAACTTGGTGCAGGCAGTGGTATCGATCACAGGTACATTGGGGATTGCCTGGGCAAAGGGTGTATAAATCGCGCTGCGGTTATTCAGACCCCGGTTAAACTCGTTGGGGGTCTTCCTGGAGGGACATTTTTCCTGGCAGACACCGCAACCGGTACACTTGTCCATATCCACATAGCGGGCTTTCTTGCGGATATCCACGGTAAAGTTACCCACAAAGCCGGAGACCTTCTCCACCTCAGAATATGTATGAATGGTGATATTCTCGTGGGATGCGGCCTCCACCATCTTAGGTGTTAAAATACAGGCAGAGCAGTCCAGTGTGGGGAAGGTCTTGTCCAACTGGGACATTCTGCCGCCAATACTGGGTGTCTTCTCTACAATATCCACCTTGTAGCCTGCGTCGGCAATGTCAATGGCAGTCTGAATACCGGCAATGCCGCCGCCAATCACCAGCGCCCGTTTGGTAACCAGACTTTCACCGGCCTGCAACGGAGCATTCAGATGCACCTTGGCAACAGCAGCCCGCATAAGAATCACGGCCTTTTCGGTTGCCTCTTCCATATCCTTATGAATCCACGAGCAATGCTCCCGGATATTGGCAATTTCCACCATATAGGGATTCAGACCTGCCCGTTCTGCCGCTTTGCGGAATGTGGCTTCGTGCATTCTGGGAGAGCAGGAACAAACCACGATACCGGTGAGACCTTTTTCCTGAATCGCAGCGGCGATTCGTGACTGACCGGCTTCCGAGCACATATACGGATAATCCTCTGCGTGATAAACGCCGGGCTCCTGTAATGCCATTTGCGCAACTTTTTTTACATCTACTGTGGCGGCAATATTACTGCCGCAATGGCAGACAAATACACCGATTTTCTGCATTCTTTCTCACCTCCGATATTTTCTGAAGGCACTGACCAACAGCTGTTGGGGTGTTTCTTCGTCCAGAAGCGCGCTGATCTCATCGGGAGACAGGCCCTCCTGACCGCGCTGGCGGATCAGGATCTGCCGGGCGGCATCAATAATCTTGCCGGGCTTTACATTCCGGGGACAACGTTCCACGCAGGCAAAGCAACTCAGGCACTTCCAAGCGGATGCGGAATCTGCCAGCGCCTGCACATCGTCGTTGATCACATAGGTTACAAACTGATGGGGCTTAATATCCATCTCATCAAAAGACGGGCAAGAGGCAGAGCACTTGCCGCATTTCATACATTTCAGGGGATTTACGCCGCTGATTTGGCGAATCAGTTCCGACTGCTTGCTCATTTGTCCTCCTCCTTTATGCCCAAAGCCTCTGCTAAAAGCTCGGTAAAGTAAATTACGGGAAGTTTTCCGTTTTTATTCAGGTTGTATTTGCACAAGGGACAGGCAGTCACCAGGCACTCCGCTTCAAAGCCAGCTGCGCTTTCGGCAATGCGATGGCACATCTGTTCGGACATTTCCTTCTCCTTTAGGGATATGTAACCGCCGCAACACTCGTTGCGGTAGGGATATACAACCGGCTCTGCGCCCAACGCGCGGAGAAAATCCTCCAAAACAGAGGGGTCTTCCGGATTGTCAAATGCCATAATATCACTGGGACGCAGCAGCAGACAACCGTAGTAAGCGCCGATTTTCCGGCCTGTCAGCGGCTTCACCACTTTTTTCTTCAATTCATCAAAGCCTACAACATCCCGGAGAACTTCCAGGTAATGCAGAACCTTGGTCTCACCCTTGTAGGGGTCGGTCAAACCCATATAGTTGTTCGCCCGATTTTGCGTATCCGGCACATTGGCCATATCGTCATTGACCCGCTTGAGCACATGGTAGCAGGCAGAGCATACCGCCACCAGATCCTGTCCTTTCTCTTTTGCGTCGTTAAGCACACGAACAGAGGACAGCTTGGTTGCGATTTCATCACTGCCGAGAGGATATACACCGCCGCAGCACTGCCAATTTTCCGGTTCCTCCAGATGGAATCCTAAAATCTCTGCGCATTCTCTGGCATAGCGGTCAAGATCCTTGGCCTTGTTGCGCAGTGTGCACCCGGGATAGTAGATGTATGTCATAACCATTCTCCTTTATCGTTTCAGGTCTTGCAAACGCCTTTGCCGCCTGATCAAAATGTTTTACCAAAAACCAATGGAATCCAAAAATTCCGAAACGGCCTGAATGGCTGATAGCCCATATCCTGGCCCTGCAGTGCCTGTCCCGCTTTTAAGGCCACCGCACAATCTTTTTTGGCGCATATATTCTATCATATTTTGCTTCTCAATGGAAGACCCTTTTTGACATATTTGCTTAAAAACACGCAACCGCCTGTGTGTTACAGGCGGTTGCGCTTTATTTGTTCATAGCTTCGTTACTTTGAAGAAGCAACACCATAGGGCGCAGTCTGTTGCCGAGCCCAGTTTAGCAATCTGCATCCTCCACAACTGTTGCAATCAGCGTTGCATTGTTGATTATGACCGTTCCTGTAGTGGCGGCGCCTACCACGGTTGCTACTACACTATAATTGCAGCAACCGCGATTGCAGTTATCGCAGTCACAGACGGCAAAAGCAAAGGTGTTGGCCTCATTGGCAGTAGCCACAGCTCTGCTGAAGGTCCAAACTGCGCTTGCAGGCACGGGAGCAAGCTGTCCGTTGCATTGCCGGAACAACTGGAAATTCAAGGTAGCGGTGGCAGTATCCGTGAGAATATTGCTCAAAAATTCCACTTTGACACAGGGTTTCTTGTAGCCTTTGGTGTCTACATTCAAATTTACCAGCGGGAAAGCTGTGCCCACTTCCGTCTCTGCAGGAATGGTAACCGCGCCATAGGTGCGGCATTTGATTTGCGTGCCTTCCGTTCTTTGGACTACCGGTCTGCCAGTCTCTTCGGCTGCGCAGCATCCACCGGTAGTAACATATTGATATTCACCCATTTTGTTCACTCCAGACCATTGAATTTGGCAAAATATACTTTGCCTAACACAGATTATTCTTCACACTTATCGAATGTTCCCCATATTCTGCATTACCCTTTCAAAAGCGCCAGTTGGACAGTTTCTCTGCCCTAGGGCACAAAGCATACCCGGTCAGCGGCGCGCAATTTTCAGGGTGACTTTTTGCAGAATCTGTGTTACTATAACAAAAACAATCGAAAGAAGGCTGCAAAATGTCCATTGAAAAAGTAAGAGCATACTTCCGCAGTATGGGTATTGAGGACCGGGTTATGGAGTTTTCCGTATCCAGCGCCACTGTGGAATTGGCTGCCCAGGCATTGGGTTGCGAACCTTGCCGCATTGCCAAAACCCTGTCATTTTCCGTAGGGGATACGCCCATTCTGGTGGTCACCGCCGGTGATACCAAAATCGACAATGCCAAATACAAAGCGCAATTCGGTATGAAGGCCAAAATGCTCTCCCCCGATGATGCCCTGTCGCTGATTGGACACGCAGTGGGCGGTGTGTGCCCCTTTGCAGTAAACGAAGGTGTCCGTGTCTATCTGGACGAATCTATGAAACGGTTTGCCTCCGTGTTCCCAGCTTGCGGCAGCAGCAATTCCGCAATTGAAATGACCATAGCGGACTTAGAACAGTACTCCGGCTATCAAGCCTGGGTGGATGTGTGCAAAATCCCGGAAGCATAACAAGAAAGACAGCCATCTAACAGATGGCTGTCTTTTTGGTGCCAATGGAGACAACAGATTTGCTTACATTGTCTTGCGATAGGTTTCTATATTCAGGTCTGTACTGTAAGTCGGGTTGCCGGGATGGATGCCGTTCATCCCTTGCATTATATGGTACGCATCCTGCTGCATTTTCTTGATTGCTTCCAGCTTGGGAAGTTCCTTATCATAGAAAATGGGGTCGCCAATGTTCAGATCCACCAAGGGGCGTTTGCCGATCAGCTTCCACAGACCTGTTCTGGGGCGGAAAGATAGGGTGATTGGCAGAATCGGACGATCAAACGTCACCGCATACTTGAATACCGCCTTTTTTAACGGCCGGATATCGGGATAATAAAACCACATAGAGCCTTCCGGGAAAAAGTGCATCCACTCACCCTGGGAGAAGACCTCTTCCATCGCTTCCTTGAACTTGACCATAGGACGCAAATTGTCCGTCGGGATAGGAATTCCACCGGCCATACGGATCAACGGACCATTGGGGCCTTCCAGATTGATCTTCCACGCAGGAAAGAAGCCAAGACGCGGCCGCAGCGCCACCATAATGCAAATAAAGTCCCACATCAAAACGTGGTTGGAAATGGTGATCAGCCCATCTTTAAACAAGTCTTTATGGATTCTGAGTTTTTCCTTGCCGTGAATATGCAGACCGTGGTATGCCCACATCACCAAAGGAAGCACCGTATACTGGCAAATATGTAATAATACACGCTGACATTTAAACCAAATGCTTTTCTGCAAATAGGGATAGTTTACATCCAGATTCACATCCCGAAGGTGCTTGACATCGATCATATGCGCATCGCACTTTTCCGGATACCGATAATTTAGGTTGTGTCTGTAATACATTCTATTTCTCCATATTTCTTTTTTATCATTATATCATAAAATCGCCTCATACACAAGTGAAGAAATACCTGTAACTGATTCGTAAGTCAAAACCTCCGGCTAAGCCGGAGGTTTTGACTTTATGCAATTGCCAGGATCCATTTGATGAAAAGCCTTTGATACCAAGGTTTTTTTGTAACCGCCGCAAGGAGCGTCAGACGGTAATCCTCATAACACCGCAATTCCTCCGGCTGGATCT
>JAZNDB010000154.1:0-5089 GCA_045587845.1 Faecousia sp. | reverse complement strand
TAAGACCGCTTGGCCCTCCGACTTTTGTCACCATTCTGCTGTCTGCCTCCGTGGGCGCTACCATGATTGGCTCCAACTTCCTCACCGTACAGACTCTGTCCATCGTTGTGCTGGGTGTTGTGGCATTCGTGCTGTCCACCTGCGGCGGTCTGATTGGCGGTGTGATTATGTATAAGCTGACCGGTGGCAAGGTGAATCCTCTGATTGGCTCTGCCGGTGTTTCCGCTGTTCCTATGGCTGCCCGTGTAGCTAACAAGGAAGGTCAGAAGGCTAACCCCTCCAACTTCCTGCTCATGCACGCTATGGGTCCCAACGTTGCCGGTGTTATCGGCTCCGCTATCGCAGCAGGCTTCCTGCTGAGCGTATTCGGTTAATAAACAAAAGCCTCCGCCGAAGCGGAGGCTTTTTCATTGTAGGGGGCGGCGCCTACGACGCCCCCTATCGCCTTGCTTCCTGTCCAAAGGCCGTCCCCTGCATAATTTTCCTTGACAAAAACAAGGGGAACAGGTATGCTACAATTATCTGAACTCTCCGGAGATTATATGAAAAGGAAGAAACCCTATGCAATCCAAAAAACGTAAAAAACATTCCCACAAGGCCAGACGCAGCGCCCCTGCGAAACCTGCCGCCCCTAAGAAATCAATCTTTGCCCAATGGTGGTTCTGGCTGATACCCATTGCTCTTGTTGTGGGCCTTGCCGCCCTGCTTATCAAGGGCGCGGTAGCAGAGCCGGATCCCACCAAGCCCCACTACACTGTGCCAACCGCGGAATATACCACCTGTCAGGTGGGTGAAACCTTCGATGCCAACGGTTTGCACATCACCTATGCGGCTTTGGAAGAGTGGCTGCCTGAAGGCGAAACCGAACATCCCAAGTCAGGTTACGTGTTTATTCGCTTGAAAATCGTCGCTGAGAATAAATCCACCGAGGTGCGTGAAATTTACAGCAACGAATTTAACTGTTATGCCGACGGCTTTAAAGAGGTGGAAGAATACTTCTCTGACGAAAAGCTGGCAGGCGGTTTCCTGAACCCCGGTGACCGGCAGGAGGGGTATATCTATTTCACTGTGCCTACGGATGCCACCGCCATTGAGGTCATATATGAATCTTTGCTTTACTGGCAATATCATAGAGTGGTTCTCCCCGTTACCCTTTCAAAATAATGCTACGCCCCCGCCGTAAGCAATATGGTTACGGCGGGGGTTTTTTATGGATTACCCTTGACAAAAGCAGGAAAATCGGGGTATAATACCAAGGATATGTAAAGACTGGGAACGGAAGAGTAGGCTGAAATATCTGTTCAGAGAGCCTCGGGCTGGTGGAAAGAGGTACAGAGAAAGCTGCCGAAGATGGTCCGGGAGTCGGTGTGTCGATAGGTAGGCATACCCGGGTACGCCCGTTATTGCGTTTTGAGGCAGAATGCCTCCCTTGTGTAAAGGGAGGTGGCACGGCGCAGCCGTGACGGAGAGATTGTCCATTCTGCGAATCAAGGTGGTACCACGAAATTTTTTCGTCCTTGCTGCGCAAGGGCGATTTTTTATTTTAGCATTTACTAAAAGTAGGGGGCGGCGCCCACGACGCCCCGTTATAACATTGCAGACAATTGGCGGGACGTCCAGGGGCCGTCCCCTACTGTAACAAACATTTCTGTCAGGAGGAATTTTTATGTCTAAAGGTAATTTTTATATCACAACCCCCATTTACTACCCCTCTGCAAAGCTCCACATCGGCCACACCTACTGCACCGTGGCAACCGACGCTATGGCCCGGTATAAGCGGCTCACCGGCTACGATGTCTGCTTCCTCACCGGCACCGATGAGCACGGTCAGAAAATCGAGGATAAGGCAAAAGAGGCAGGCACTACCCCCCAGCAGTACGTGGACGATATCGTGCTGGGCGAGGGCGGCGTGCTGGATCTGTGGAAGCTGATGAATATCAGTAACGACCGCTTTATCCGCACCACCGACGACTATCACGTAACCGCCATTCAGAAAATCTTCAAGAAAATGTACGAAAACGGCGACATTTACAAGGGTAAATACAGTGGCAAATACTGCAAGCCCTGCGAGAGCTTCTGGACCGAAAGCCAGTTGGTAGACGGCAAATGTCCCGATTGCGGACGTGAAGTGCAGGACGCAGAGGAGGAAGCATACTTCTTCCGTCTGAGTAAGTATGCCGACCGGGTACAGGACCTGCTGGAAAACACCGATTTTCTGGAGCCCAGAAGCCGTGTCCACGAGATGGTGAATAACTTCATCAAGCCCGGCCTGGAGGATTTGTGCGTATCCCGTACCAGTTTCTCCTGGGGTGTGCCTGTGGATTTCGATGAGGGTCACGTGGTTTACGTGTGGATTGACGCGCTGTTCAACTATATGACCGCTTTGGGCTACTGTAACGACGAAAAGGACGGCCTGGAGAAATTCTGGCCCGCCGATGTGCACTTCGTGGGCAAGGAAATCGTCCGTTTCCACGCAATCATTTGGCCTGCAATGCTTATGAGCCTTAATCTGCCCCTGCCCAAGAAGGTATTCGGTCACGGCTGGCTGCTCCTTGACGGCGGTAAGATGAGCAAAAGTAAGGGCAACGTGGTTGACCCCTATATTCTGGCCCAGCGCTTTGGCGTGGACGCATTGCGTTTCTTCCTGCTGCGGTCCTTCCCCTTTGGCAGCGACGGCAATTTCAGCAACGAGCTGCTGATTTCCACTATCAACACCGACCTTGCCAACGATTTGGGCAACCTGGTTTCCCGTACCGTGGCTATGGCCCAGAAGTATTTCGGTGAAAATCTGCCTGTTCAGCAGGAAGTGAACATCGAAATGGACAAGGAACTGGTGGAAATGGTCTGCACCTTGCGGGAAAAGTACGAGGAGCAGATGGAGCGTTACGCATTCCAGAACGCATTGGCGGAAATTTTCAAGGTCATTTCCCGCGCCAATAAGTATATTGACGAAAATGCCCCCTGGGTGCTGGCTAAAGATGAGGCAACTCACCCCCGTCTTGCCAAGGTGCTGTATAATCTGCTGGAAACTGTGCGTATCTGCGCAGGTCTGCTTACGCCCTTTATGCCCGAAACTGCCGCGGAAATTGCCAAGCGGCTGGGCGGCGCAAGAATGGATTGGGTTTCCCTGGAGGACTTCGGTGTTCTGCCTGTGCAGGCAGCCACGGTGGCCGGTCCTGCGCTGTTCCCCAGAATTGATATGGAAAAGGAGCTGGCAGCTTTGGAAGAGCTGTCCAAGCCCAAGAGCGACATTGAAATTGAGCCTTATGCCCAGGAGCAGGTGGATTTTGACACCTTCTGCAAGTCCGATTTCCGCGCCGTAAAGGTCAAGGACTGCCAGAACGTTAAAAAGAGCGACAAGCTGCTGCAATTTACCCTGGACGACGGCACCGGCGTTGACCGGCAGATTCTCTCCGGCATTGCCAAGTACTACAAGCCTGAGGAGCTGATTGGCAAGACCTTGGTGGCGATCACCAACCTGCCGCCCCGCAAAATGATGGGTAAGGAATCCTGCGGTATGCTGATTTCCGCTGTCCACACAGAAAAGGGCGAGGAAAAGCTGCACCTTTTGATGGTGGACGATGCCATTCCCGCCGGCGCAAAACTGTGCTGATTCTGCGCAAAAAGCCTCCCCTGTGTAAGGCAATGTCATTAAGTTAGGAAACTCGTCATTCCCACGCCAGTGCGCACACTGGCGTGGGAATCCGTTTCTCCCAGCGGAAAAGTTACGGATTGCCACAACCAGTCTGCGGACTGGTTTCGCAATGACGCTAACTTAATGACATTGCTGTGTAAGGGGAGGTGGCAAAAATCTTTGATTTTTGACGGAGGGGTTGCATATTACAATCCCCCAGTCATTTGCTCGTTCCTCGCAAACGACAGCCCCGCCTTTACACAAGGGGGCCTTTTTAAAAAGAAATAACCCCCGACTTTTACAACTAACCACGTTGCTAAGTCAGGGGTTATTCCTCTGTGTGTACGGGTTCAATCATTGGTTAACCTCTCTTTCTGCTGTTTCATATTACTTTCCTTTTTCGGTTTGCTTCCGCGAGCAAATTTTCTTCTATCTTACTTCTTCACATCTTCTTTTATATGAAACGGATCTTGGAAAGTAATATGTGCTTAGGTTTTTTTACCTGTACATTGGTATCACCTCTTTGTGTCTATAATATAGCACAGGTTTTTTCCAATTACAAGATGGGGTATTCCACAAAGAATTCGGTCTGTTTTTGTGAAATACGCAGAAAATGATGTTAAATTTAACATTTGCTTGACTTAACATCACACACTATGTTATACTGATAGTGTTGGGCGGCTCTCTGTATCAAGAGAGCCGCCCATAATTACTTTGTAGGGATCGGCGTCCACGACGACCCTTTTTCTGTTTTTACATTTTTCGGGACGTCCAGAGGCCGTCCCCTACATATTCTTTCCAAGGCAATTGCATTATTTCAACCGTTTTTCTAAGGTTGCGGAGTTAAGGGGGGTCAGATGTACCCGCTGAAAGCCATATTCGGCGGTGAGCACAAAGGATTTCGGCAGGTCATCGCAGGGAATCACCTCGCCGTCCTTCTCCGCGCGACCTAAAAATTCCCGCGTCCGCTTGGAAGTGGATGTGTTGTCCATATCGAAGATACCCACAATGGAGGTATCCCGCACCGCCATATCGTTACCGATGTTTAAGTACATAAAAACCTCCTCTTGCCTCCCCCTCTGGGAGAGCCAAGCTTTCTGCCCGGATTTTTTAAAATTTCTTACTTTCGGCAACCGCCATTTGGTCGCAGCGGTTATTCTTCTCGTTTTCTGCGTGGCCTTTTACCCAATGGTAATGGAGCTGGTGGATTTCTGCCAAATCTAAGAGTTTTTCCCATAAATCGGGGTTTAAGGCGGGTTTTTTATCCGCCTTTTTCCAGTTATTCTTTCGCCAGCTAACCGCCCAGCCCTTACTCAGACCGTCGATGACGTACTTGGAATCCGAGTAAAGCTCCACCACGCAAGGCTCTTTCAAGGCAGACAGCCCCTGAATCACCGCGGTCAATTCCATACGGTTGTTGGTGGTAACCGCCTCGCCGCCCGAAAGCTCCTTTTC
>JAZNDB010000153.1:0-4114 GCA_045587845.1 Faecousia sp. | reverse complement strand
GAGCAGGGCTTGATTGCCGAAATTGAGGGTCTGCTGAATGCGGGCATTCCGGAAAAATGTACCGCTATGCAGGCCATCGGCTATAAGGAATTTGTGGATGTAATCAAAGGTCGCAGCTCTATGGAAACGGCAACCGCCCTTGTGCAGCAGTCCTCCCGGAAGTATGCCAAGCGTCAGCTGACGTGGTTTCGACGGAATTCCGCTATCCATTGGCTGCGCCGAGAAAAAAACGAGGGCACGCCCCAAATTCTTGCAAAAGCGCGACAGGTTTTAGCACAATCCGACAAGTGAAAAATGGTAAGATTTATGTATCCCAACAGAAAGAAGGTATACATATGTCTGAGCCTACAAATCTACAGGAGGCCATTTTGAAGGAAGTGTGTCAGGACAAGGTTCCTGTGACACTGTTTTTGATGAATGGCTTTCAGCTCCGGGGCACTATCACCGGCTATGACAGCTTTGTGGTAGTATTGGTGACAGACGGTAAGCAGCAAATGATTTACAAGCACGCCATCTCCACCCTCGCCCCTATGAAGCCCATAAAAGCTGTGTAGCAAAAATGCGGCGGAGCAGTGCTTCGCCGCATTTTTGTACCCAAGGAGAAAATGTATGTCTATTACAGAGAATGTTGCCCGTATCAAGGCTGAAATTGCCAAGGCTGCTATCGCAGCAGGCAGAAATCCTGCAGATATTCTTCTATGCGCCGCCACCAAAATGAACGATGCCAAGGCAGTGCAGGAAGCCATCCGCGCAGGGGTAGATTGCTGCGGGGAAAACCGCGTACAGGAGTTGACCCTGAAACAATCCCAAAACGCTTACCAAGGCGCGCCTGTCCACTTTATCGGTCACCTGCAGACCAACAAGGTCAAGCAGGTGGTGGGAAAAGTTGATTTGATTCAGAGTGTGGATTCTGTCCGCCTGCTGGATGCCATCAACAAGGAAGCAACAAAGCAGGGTATTGTGCAAAACATCTTGCTGGAAGTAAATGTGGCAAAAGAAGAAAGCAAGTCCGGCTTTGCTCTGGAAGAAGTGGAATCCGTACTTTCCCAAATCAGGGATTTTCCGGCAATTCGCGTCCTTGGATTTATGACAATTCCCCCAATTTGTCAAAATTCTACAGAAAATCACAAATTTTTTCAAAAAATATATAACCTTTCTGTTGACATAATGAGAAAAAAATACGATAATGTATGTGTCAATATATTGTCTATGGGTATGTCCGGTGACTATACAGATGCCATTGCATGTGGTAGCACAATGATTCGTGTTGGCACTGCCATTTTTGGCGCCCGAGACTATCAATAGCTTTCTTATAGAAACATAATTAGGAGGATATAGATACATGAGCTTTTGGGATAATGTTAAGAAGTTTGCCCAACCCTACTCCGACGAGGATTACAGCGATTACGACGAGGAAATGAGCGAATACGAAGAAGAAGTGCAGGAAACTGCCCCCAGAGGTCGCCGTCCCTCTCCCTTCGCTTCCGTTATGCAGGATTCTGAGCCTGCGCCCGCCGCTGCGCCTTCCAGCAGCTTCGGCGGTCAGGTGCTGAATATGAACTCCGGCAAGCAGGAGGTTGTATTGTTCCACGCCAAGACCTTTGACGATGCTGCCAAGGCTGCTGACGAATTGCGCAAGAGAAAAGCTGTTATTTTGAATATGGAAAACGTGGACAAGTCCCTGACCCGTCGCGTTGTGGACTTCCTGTCCGGCAGCGTGTATGCGCTGGACGGCCGCGTGAAGAAGGTTGCGCAAGCTACTTATCTGTTCTGCCCCCACAATATGGATGTGGTGGGTGATTTGGAGACTGTTCAGACCGAATCCGACAGCTTTATCTAATCGCGCAAAAGAAAGGACACATTTATGTTTACACCCCAACAAATTGAACAAATTTCCTTTAGCCGCGCTACTTTCGGCGGCTATGATATGCAGTCTGTGGATGAATTCCTGGAGCCTTTGACCGAGGATTACGTCACTCTGTATAAAGAAAATGCGCTGCTGAAAAGCAAGATGAAGGTGCTGGTCAGCAAGCTGGAGGAATACCGCACCAACGAGGCCAGTATGAAAGATGCCATCGTAAACGCCCAGAAGACTTGCGATATGATGGTAAAGGACGCTGAGGCAAAATGCGCCCAGATGCTTACTGACGCCAATGCTGCTGCTATTGAGAACGCAAAGAATGCCGATGCAATGATTGCCGCTGAAAAAGCCCGTGTAGAAGAAGCGCGCAAGACCGCCAGTGCCAAGATTGATGCGCTGAAAGAGGAGATTGCCGCCTGTATCAAGGCTTTGGATCGCATCAAGGCAGCCAATCCCCCTGCCCCCGCCCCTGCCGGAATGTTTGATTTTGATCAGGTAGAGGGCAAGACTCCCTCCGAGGCAGATATGGTTGCAGACGAGATTGCTGCAAATCTGCAGGCGATTGTGGGCACAACGGACGACCGTATCCCCACCGCTGAACCCAAGCACCCCACCACCGATTCTACCACCGGTAAATTCACCAATTTGCAGTTTGGTCGCAACTACGACCCCACCAAACGATAAATTATAGAAAAGGCTGAGATAAGGACACGCAAAAAACAGCAATGCCAACAGAGAGCTGCCGGTTGGTGCAAGGCAGCGGGCAAGCGTTTTTTGTATCACCTTGGAGCTGCGCACCGAAAGGGTTTCCAACTAGGCTGCGCCGGGTTTGCCCGATATAGCA
The DNA here is from genome assembly GCA_045587845.1 of Faecousia sp. GTDB lineage: Bacteria > Bacillota > Clostridia > Oscillospirales > Oscillospiraceae > Faecousia. Next base: position 1,409 of record JAZNDB010000153.1, on the reverse strand, counting down.
AATTCAAGTGCCGTCAACAGACGGAATGAGAGTGGTACCGCAGAGGTAACAACACCTTTGTCTCTTACAAAAGAGGCAAAGGTGTTTTTTATGATTATAACACGGAGCAAGCTTATGATTTTTCTTCGTCCATTCCGCTCCTCTGATTGGCAAATAATTGTAAAATACCAATACACCGATCTGGAGCAAACGGATGCAATAAAATTGATTGACAATTTTAATGCACCTACCTATGAAGGTAAATTTCACAAATTCCTAGCAATTGTCGATGATCAAAAAATCGTGGGATATGTATCTTTGATTGAAACAGCAGACCGCACAGTAAATATTGGTGTGGAAGTCTACGCGCCTTTCCGTCGCCAAGGATATGCTTATGCTGCCATATCCCAGCTTTTAACTATTGCAAATGCCTATAATTATCACACAGCAACTGCACAAGTCCGTCAAGATAATGCTGCAAGCCTTGCATTATGTAAAAAACTCGGTTTTGCGATTATCAATGAAGAAATCAGCAAACGCGGCAATCCCGTATACAATCTTATAAAATCAATCTGAATTCCCGGCGGGAGCAAGCCCCCGCCCTACAATAGAAATTAACGATGGAGGTAACAATCCAAATGGAATACAAAAACACCATTATTACGCCCAAGACCGACTTTCCTATGAAGGCTGGTCTGCCTGCCCGTGAGCCTGGTATGCTGGAGCGCTGGAACGAGCAAGGACTTTACAAGCTGATGCTGGAAAAGAACAAGGATCTTCCCCCCTTTGTTTTGCACGATGGCCCTCCCTTCTCCAACGGCTACATTCATATGGGTCACGCGCTGAACAAGACCTTGAAGGACTTTATCGTCCGCAGTCAGGCTATGATGGGTCACTACACCCCCTACGTTCCCGGCTGGGATAACCACGGCCTGCCCATTGAGCGCGCTATTGAGAATTCCAAGAAAAAGCTGAACAAGGATATGTCCGTTCCCGAGTTCCGCAAGGCCTGCGAGGACTTTGCTGAGGGCTTCATTCAGAAGCAGATGGGCGGCTTCCGCCGTCTTGGCGTTGTGGGCGATTGGGAAAAGCCCTACCGCACTATGGACAAGCATTTTGAGGCCCAGGAAGTGAAGGTCTTTGGCAGAATGTTCGACAAGGGCTTTATTTACAAGGGTCTCAAGCCTGTTACCTGGTGTCCCTTCTGTGCAACCGCTGTGGCTGAGGCTGACATTGAGTACAAGGACGATCCCTGTACCACCGTCTATGTGAAGTTCCCCCTGAAGGACGATCTGGGCAAGCTGGCAGGTATGGATCTGAGCAAGACATTCTTTGTCATTTGGACCACCACCACCTGGACACTGCCCGGCAATATGGGTATCAGTGTCAATCCCCAGGAAGTTTATGCGCTGGTAAAAGCCGACAACGGT
>JAZNDB010000152.1:0-7014 GCA_045587845.1 Faecousia sp. | reverse complement strand
GCTTTTTGAAATTACCCCTTGCATTTTTTTAAAAGATGTTGTATACTATCCCAGTGCCTGCCGGTGTGATGGGGAACGAGGGGAGCGCGGCCTGTGGCGGGAGAAGCGACCCGAGTGAGTGGCAGCGGTCGACAGATGAGGACGGCTTTTCAAAGCCGACGAAGATGTCGGGCACCGCAACAGGAAAACCCCATAACAACGGTATACGCATCACATCTGCCGGTGTGATGGAATTGGTAGACGTAGTGGACTCAAAATCCACCGATGGCGACATCGTGCCGGTTCGAGTCCGGCCACCGGCACCAAAATCCCGAATGCTATCGCGTTCGGGATTTTTCCTTACACTTTAAATTCCCCGGGGAGGATTGGGCAATGGAGCTTCTTTTTCATAATGCCGATTTTGTCGTATGCGTCAAGCCCGTGGGCCTGGACTCGGAACAAGAGGTGCCCAACGCCCTGCAGGCGCTGCTGGGCGGGGAGATTTTTACGTTACACCGTTTGGACAAGAATGTGGGCGGTGTGATGGTTTATGCCCGCAATAAATTCACCGCCGCCACCCTCTCCAAGGCCATCGCCCAGGGGGAGATGGTGAAGGAATATCTGGCAGTTGTCCACGGCACGCCCCCTGCTGAGGGTGACTGGGAGGATTTGCTGTTTAAGGACAGCCGCAAAAATAAGGTGTTTGTAGTGAAGCGGCTGAGAGGCGGTGTGAAAGCCGCGCGGCTGTGTTACCGGTTGCTGCAATCGGGTGAACAGAGCTTGGTGCGGATTCGGCTGTACACCGGCAGAAGTCATCAGATTCGGGCGCAGTTTGCAAGCCGGGGATTTCCGTTGGTGGGCGACCACAAGTATGGCAGCCGGGACAGCGCTACCGCGCCTATGCTGTTCTCCGCGTCCATCGCATTTCCATACAAGGGGCAAACGATGCGCTATGAGGCTATGCCCCACTGGGAGGGTTTCGTATGAATCAGGCAAAATGCTCTTTGCTATCGGCTATGGTGATTTTCGGCACAGTGGGTATCTTTGTAAGGTACATCGGGTTGCCCTCCGCCACGGTCGCCTTTTTTCGGGGCGCGCTGGGCGTTGTGTTCCTACTGGCGGTTATGGCTCTGACAGGCAAAAAGCTCTGCCTGCAAAGCATTCGGAAAAATCTGCCTCTGCTGATCCTGTCCGGCGCCGCCATCGGCGGAAACTGGATTTTACTTTTTGAGGCCTATCGGTACACTTCCGTGGCTGTGGCTACGGTTTGCTACTATCTGGCGCCTATGTTTTTGGTGCTGGCATCGCCCCTGTTGGGGGAACGGCTCACAGAAAAAAAGCTGCTGCTATCGGCGGTGGCGCTGGTGGGTATGGTGTTTGTTTCCGGTGTGCTGAAGGGCGGCGCGGCAGGCTTTCGGGGTGTTGCGCTGGGGGTTGGCGCGGCAGCGCTCTATGCCTCCGTGATGTTTATGAACAAAAAGCTGGGCGCGCTGCCTGCCTATGACAAAACAGTGGTGCAACTGGCATCGGCAGCGGTGGTGGTTCTCCCCTACTGTCTGCTCACAGGTGGCTTTGCTATGGAGCAGGTTTCTCTGCAAGGGTATGCGCTGCTGGGCATGGTGGGCATTGTGCATACCGGATTTGCCTACTGGCTGTATTTTGGCGCGCTGGGGCAGTTGCCCTCTCAGCAGGTGGCGATTTTCAGCTATCTGGATCCGGTGGTGGCAATTTTGCTTTCGGCGCTGTGGCTGAGAGAGCCTCTGGGTTGGCAGGAACTTATCGGCGCCGCGCTGATTTTAGGCAGCGCCCTGTGCAGCGAATTAACCGGGAAAAAAGTTGCAAAAAAGGGTTGACAATTCCATAACGGTGGGTTATAATGGCAAAGCTGTGTAAAAATGCTGATATAGCTCAGCCGGTAGAGCGCATCCTTGGTAAGGATGAGGTCCCCGGTTCAAATCCGGGTATCAGCTCCAAAAATCTCGTTCTTCGGAACGGGATTTTTTTATTGCCCCAGCAGAAAAATTCTTGCTTTCTTTTTGCTCCGGTATGTGATATGATAGAATCGCGGAAAAAGGAGGGTATGCTATGACGCTGAATCAATTCTTTGCAGAAAATCCCAAAATTGCCTTGGCTTTTTCAGGCGGCGTAGATTCGGCATACCTGTTGTATGCGGCAAAAGCAAGTGGCGCAGAGGTCTGCGCTTACTATGTGAAAACGCCTTTTCAGCCTCAGTTTGAATATGACGACGCACTGCGTTTGGCCCGGGATTTGGGCGCAGATATGACCACTTTGCAGGTGGATGTACTGGCTGATTGCATCATCGCCGCCAATCCGGAAAATCGTTGCTATTACTGCAAAAAGAAGATTTTCACCGCTATTTTGGCGCAGGCAAACCGGGACGGCTTCCCCCTGGTGATCGACGGCACCAACGCCAGCGACGACTGCGCCGAAAGACCCGGTATGCAGGCGCTTTTGGAATTGGGTATCCGCTCTCCACTGCGGGAATGTAATCTGCGCAAAGAGGATATTCGCAGGTTATCAAAAGAGGCAAACCTGTTTACCCACGATAAGCCCGCCTACGCCTGCCTTGCCACACGGATCTCCGCGGGAACCGCAATCACCCCCGATTTGCTTGCCAAAACAGAGCGCAGCGAGGCGTGTTTGAAAGCGCTGGGCTTTACGGATTTTCGCATCCGCCAATTAGGCTCTGGCGCAAAACTGGAAATCCGGCAGGAGCAGCTTCCCCTGTTGCTTGACCGTCGGGAGGCTATTGTTGCAGAGCTGAAAAAAGATTATACAACTGTCCTTTTGGACCTGGAGGTGCGACAGTGAATACGGATATACGTGAACTCCTGATATCTGTGCAAAACGGCAGCATCAGTGTAGACGATGCCCTGCTGCAGTTAAAGCAGCAGCCCTTTGCGGATTTGGGATATGCCAAAGTGGATTTGCACCGCAAGGTGCGCCAGGGCGCAAACGAAGTGATTTACGGCGCAGGCAAAACTGCCGCCCAGATCATCGGCATTTTGGACGCTATGGCCCAAAATGGGCAGAAAAATGTGCTGATTACCCGTTTGGACGAGGAAAAGGCACAAGCCGTTGCCAAAAAAATTCCCATTACTTATTATGAAAATGCCAAAGTTGCCATTGCGGGCGAAATGAAACAGCCCGGCGGTATCGGCAAAATTGTGGTTGCCACAGGTGGCACAAGCGACATTCCTGTGGCCGAGGAAGCTGCCCTCACTGCAGAATTTTTGGGTAACCCTGTGGTGCGCTTGTATGACGTGGGTGTGGCAGGTCTGCATCGGCTTTTGAACCACTCAGAGGAATTGATGGGCGCCAGCGTGGTGATTGCCATTGCGGGTATGGAAGGGGCGCTGGCCAGTGTGGTAGGCGGTCTTGTGGATTGCCCCGTGATTGCCGTTCCCACCAGTGTAGGGTATGGGGCGGCCTTTGGCGGTCTGGCAGCGCTGCTGTCTATGCTCAACTCCTGCGCCAGCGGGGTGAGTGTGGTGAATATCGATAACGGATTTGGCGCAGGGTATCTTGCCAGTATGCTGAATCATATGGGAGGCAACAAATGAAAAAACTCTACTTAGATTGTTCTATGGGCTGCGCAGGCGATATGCTCACAGGCGCGCTTTTCGAGTTGTTTCCCAACAGGGAAGAAATCTTAGCCCAACTGAACGCCCTGGGTATTCCCCACGTGGAATATGTTGCTGAGAAAAGCATAAAATGCGGCGTTACAGGCACCCATATCCGTGTGCTGGTAAAAGGCGAAGAAGAGGGTGAAGACCATCACCACCATCATCACCACTCCCAGCTGGCGGATATTGCACACATTGCAGAACATTTGCAAATTTCGGAAACCGTCCGCAAGCAGGTTTTGGAAATCTACCAAATCATCGCTGAAGCGGAAAGCAAGGTCCACGGCGTACCCGTAAACCAAATTCACTTCCACGAGGTGGGGGCAATGGACGCTATTGCCGACATCACAGCGGTGTGCTTTTTGATGGATAAGCTGGGCGCAGAGGAGATTTACGCCTCCCCTGTTCACGTGGGCAGCGGACAGGTAAAATGCGCCCACGGAATGCTCCCTGTTCCCGCCCCCGCAACTGCCCATATTTTGCAGGGTATTCCCATTTGCGGCGGTCAGATGCAGGGCGAGCTTTGCACCCCTACAGGGGCTGCACTGCTGAAATATTATGTTAACCATTTTGGTGAAATGCCTCCTATTGTAACCAATGCCATTGGCTACGGTATGGGCAAGAAGGATTTTGATGCGCCCAACTGCGTACGGGCGATGCTCGGTGAATCAAAGGAAAACAGTGACGATATTCTGGAACTTTCCTGCAATCTGGACGATATGACCGGAGAGGAAATCGGCTTTGCTTTGGAGCAACTGATGGATGCCGGCGCACTGGATGTATTTACCACGTCCATCGGAATGAAGAAAAGCCGTCAAGGAATTATGTTAACAGTTTTATGTCACCCTAAGGACAAGGAAACGTTGCTTTCTCTCCTCTTCCGCCACACCACTACCCTGGGTGTGCGGGAGAACCGTATGCGCCGTTATACCCTGAATCGCAGGACGGAAACTGTCCAGACTCCCTACGGTCCTGTCCGGCAAAAAATTGCCACAGGCTATGGGGTGGAACGCAAAAAATACGAATATGAGGACCTGGCGCAACTTGCCCGAAACAACGCCGTGTCTTTAAGAGAAATTACTACAAAGTAAGGAGCGAAGCAATCTATGGATGCTACCCTGAATTGGGATTTTACAATGGCTAATTATGGCGCTGTGTGGTCGTTTTTGGTGCAGTTCGGACTGTTGCTGCTGTTTTTGATGCTGGGCAACATCCTCCGCCGAACGATCCCGCTATTTCGCAAGTGTCTGATTCCTTCCGCCCTTTTAGGCGGCGCATTGCTGCTGATTGTGGATATTATCTGCAAGGCCTTTGATGTTATTCTGGTGGACAACCGAATGATGCAGGTGATCACCTACCACTGCCTTGCTTTCGGCTTTGCCGCAATGTCACTGAAAACAGAGAAAAGTACCGTAAAAACCCGCCGTTCTCAGGTGGTGGAATTCGGCGCGCTACAGGGCGGCACCTATATGCTGCAGGCATTTGCAGGCCTTGCCATTACCATTGTATGCTTTCTGCTGACCCGATACGGTAAAACTGTCATTTCCTATGTATGCGGTCTGATTCTGCCTCTGGGCTTTGGACAGGGACCCGGCAACGCGCTGACCTGGGATGTGAATTTCACCAACACTCCTGCCGCCCAGTTTGCAGGCAACGGCAGCTTCGGTCTGTCTTTGGCCTCTATCGGCTTTGTAGTTGCCTCTGTTTTCGGTGTTCTGCACATTAACATTGGCAAAAAGCGCGGTCATATTCAAATCCGTGAAGCCCGGGATGCGGAGGAATTTGTTGACCTTACCAATCCCGACGGAAACGAAATTCCCGACAATGAATCTGTGGACAAATTCTCCATTCAAATGGGTTTTGTTGCGCTGGTATATGCCCTTGCCTTTGGTTTTATGTGCCTGTTGGGTGCGCTTTCCAATTTCACCAACAGCATTGCCTGGGGCTTTAACTTCCTGTGGGCATCCCTTGCCGCTATGTCAATCAAAGCCGGTGTCAAGCAGCTCCAAAAGCACAACCTGATGCACAGAAACTACATCAACAACTATCAGATGGATCGCATTTCCGGCTTTTCCTTCGATTTGATGATCGTGGCAGGTGTTGCCGCTATCGAAATCAATGACATCAGAAATTACATTCTCCCCATTGTGATTCTCAGCGTTGTTGGTACGATGATTACCTATGTTTACATTCGCAAGGTTGCCAAAGCCTGCTTCAAGGACTTTGAACACGAGTTCTTCCTGATGAGCTTCGGCACCCTCACCGGCACTGCCTCCAACGGTATGATTCTGATGAAAGAAATTGACCCGGGTCTGAAAACACCTGTTTCCAGCCTGTACGTTCTTTCCAACTTCCCGGCAATGGTGATGATTGCGCCGTTACTGTTCCTGCTGAATTTTGCCGGAAGTTCCTTCTTAAACGCCTGTATTGCCTGCGGTATTTTCTTTGTTTTGTGGCTGATTTACACCATTTATCTGTTCCGCAGAAAGCTGTTTAAAAAATGCCGCAGCAGCGCTGAAGAGGCCGTTTTATCGGAAGTGCCGTCTGCTTAACAATTTCTGTTGATTTTTGTAATAAATGCAGTATAATATACTATAAGCATTAGGTGGTTTGCCTATCTTTATAAATCTTTTTCCTGCTATGGAACATAAAGGAGAAGTTGTACATGATTATTACACAGAAAAAACCCATAGAAGAGGTTATGGCGCTGGTTGGCGACGCGAAAACCGTTGCCATCGTTGGCTGTAACAGCTGCGCTACCGCCTGTCAAACCGGTGGTGAGCCGCAAATCAAGGAGCTGTCTGCCATTTTGGAACAGGCCGGCAAGAAAGTGGTTGCTACCACCATCGCCGACTACTGCTGTATGAACCTGGGTGTCAAGGCTAAGATGAAGCCCATCAATGCCGCAAACCCCGACTGTGTCATCTGCATGTCCTGCGGTGACGGCGTGCAGTGCGTGGCAAAGAACGCGCCCACCATTCCCGTCTACCCCTCCAACAACACTATGTACTTGGGCGAAGCTGTCAAGTTCGGTGTTTGGGAAGAATCCTGCCGCTTCTGCGGCGACTGCGTGCTGGGTCAGACCGGCGCGGTATGTCCCATTACCCAGTGCGCCAAGAGCCTGGTGAACGGCCCCTGCGGCGGTCAGAAAAACGGCAAGTGCGAGGTCAATCCCGAGAATCCCTGCGCTTGGATTAAGATTTACGAGCGTCTGGAAGCAACAGGCCAGCTGGCTAAGCTGGGCGTACGTCGCAAGGACAAGGGCTACGGCGATTTCGCTTATCCCAGAACTATCAGCCTGAGGGGGAAGAAATAATGAGTTTGTTAAAAGAAGCATTAGAAGCCGGTAAGTTTGGTATTACCGCAGAAATGGCCCCTCCTAAGGGTT
>JAZNDB010000151.1:0-7757 GCA_045587845.1 Faecousia sp. | reverse complement strand
GGCTGTGACTCCCTGGCTATCGCCATCGGCACCTCCCACGGCGCTTATAAGTTCACTCCCGAGCAGTGCACCGTAAACGAGAACGGCATTCTGGTTCCCCCTCCCCTGCGTTTCGACGTTCTGGAAGAGGTCACCAAGCGTGTGCCCGGTTTCCCCATCGTTCTGCACGGTTCTTCTTCCGTTCCCCAGGACTATGTTGCTATGGTTAACGCCAACGGCGGTAAGATGCCCAACGCAATCGGTGTTCCCGAGGATCAGCTGCGCAAGGCTGCTGCCCTGAGCGTATGTAAGATCAACATCGACTCCGACCTGCGTCTTGCTATGACCGGCACCATTCGTAAGTTCTTCAACGATGAGCCCTCTAAGTTCGACCCCCGTGAGTACCTGAAGCCCGCACGCGCCAACATCAAGGAAATCGTTCGTCACAAGCTGATCAACGTTCTGGGTTGCGCCGGCAAGGCCTAAGTTCATAAACAGAATTGCCCTCCCAACCGGGAGGGCAATTTTTAGTTCTCGTTGGGCTCTAAGGAAATCACAACAACAGTGGCATCGTCCTGCCCGCTGTCCTCAGCGGTGGTAATCAGGGACACCGCAATCTCACCAGGGGTTTTGCCTACGCCTTCCGTACAGCACCGTAAGGCCTCGTTTTCTCCTACGCCGTCGCTGACCATTACAAGATACTGCCCCCGACGGAGGGTCAGCCGTTCTGTCCGTTCCTGGTAATCGGTGACGGACAGGCCGGGAGGCGGTCCGGCAATGCCAATTCGCTCCGCGCCTACGGAACTGATCAGGTAGGAGGGAACTGCGCCCCACTTATACAGGGCAACTTTTCCGCATTCCAGCTGGATTTCCGCCAGGTCTATGGTAACGGCGCCGGCTCTGTCCCGCAAAGCGCAGATACTGTTGATACTCCGCAGGGCATATTCTGCCGGATATCCGGCGCAGAGCATTCGTTTCAGCATTGCGCCGGCAGTACGCCCTTCCTGCACAGCGCCCAGACCTGTCCCCATTCCGTCGCACAAAAGCACATAATAGCGCCCCTCTGTGCCGGCAAAGCGCAAACATCTGTCTCCGTTTTCCTCCTCGGGTCGGTTTCCGAAAACCGCCACGTGGGGGGCATATACAGGGGTAAGTTCTGCCCGCTTGGAAAGCCGGTCGGACAGATCCTGTAAAAATTCCGAAAGGAACTGATACTGCTGAATCACTGCCGCCCGATACTCCTTTTGCCGCAGGCGGTCTGCCCGAATGGAACGAAGCTGCTCCTGAGAACGGTGAAGCTCCGCCAAAAACCGACCGCTTTTTCGGCAGATAATGGGAAGCTCATCTGTTTGAAGCAGAGGCTTGTGCAGCAAAAGTCCGGGTAATAACCCAATGCGTGCGGAATCCTTACAACCGCTGCGGTTGGGGCAGCTCCCGCAGGCCTGTTTGGCTGCGCGGGTAACCAATGCGTCCTCATCCACAGGCACTTCCGGCGCTTCCAGCAGGAGCTGCTGAGTTTGGGCAAGCACACCGGATGCCAGCTCCAACCGCACCTGCGCCACACCGGTTTCGCCTCTGCGGTGGGCGATTTTTCCGGGGGCAGGCAAAAAACCGCCTGCAAACGCTCCCAAAACCAAAGCCGGCAGCGGTAGGATATCCCACTTGTCGCATAGCCACATCACCAGCAGGTAGGTAGCCCCGGGCGCCAATCTGCCTGCCAAACCCAGAGGCTTGGGAAATAACCGCAGCAGATAGGCCAGCACCAGTACGGCGGTCATTGGTACAGCTGTTACTTGGGATAAATCCAATGCCAGGCCGGCGATGGCTACCGCAGGAAATGCCCCTACAACGCTCAGCGCCCCTGCGGCAACAAAGCCGAAACTAAGCCATTTCACAGGCGCGATTTGCACCAGCGACAGTACGGCCAGTCCGCATACCAGCCATTCTGCTATGGGATTTCGTCCTTTTTGTACCAGTGAAAACAGAAATGTAGCGCCACTGGCCAAGGCGACGCGAATGAGATATAGCGCCACAGGGGTGTCTTCCATACCCAAGGTTTGCAGTAACACACCGGAGGCTGCCACAATCAGTCCTGCGATGGCGGGAAGCAGAAGTGGCGTATCCCGGGCAGTATGGCTTTGTCCAAGAATCAGGGCGACGCAAAGGCCAATGGAAAGCCATAGCAGAGAAGAATAATCTATGCCCCAGAAAATGCGATAGCCCAGCGCACCGCCAAGGCCCGACAGCACAGCCGGCCAGCCGCCACAGGCGCACACCAATGCCAGAGAAAGGGGCAGTAAAGCCTGTCCCAGACTGGCGGCGCTCAGGGCAAAGCCTGCAAGAAAATAGCCTAAACCCCGGCCAAAGGTATGTATTCGCGGGTCGACGGCCCAACGTCTTAGGGTGTGTTGCCCCTGCCGCACATAAGATTGAATTGTAATCATATTTTCACACTCCTCTATGTATTCAAAATCTTATCACGGGACAAGCGATTTTTCTGTCGGAATATATTCCCTAAGAAAGATTCTTGAATACGGGAGAAAGAAGGTGTATAATAAGAGAAAAAATTTTGGAGGCGTGGCGTGTGGCAACGGAATACGAGTATAAATTCAAGGTAAACCGGGGGGACTTTAGCCTCTTAAATGCAACCTTTCCCCAGCCCACCCGGGAAATCCAAATGGAAACCACCTATTATGACACCCCCTCCGGCAGTTTATCTGCAAGACACTACACGTTGCGCCGGCGGCTGGAAAACGGTATTTCCGTCTGTACGCTGAAGACCCCTGCCGGTGATGCCCGGAACGAATGGGAAACGGAAAACGCGTCCATCGAAGATGCCATTGCCCAGTTGATTGCGCTGGGCGCGCCGGAAGACTTACAGGGCTTGGCAGAGGAGGGGCTTCTTCCTATCTGCGGCGCCAGATTTACTCGCCTGGCGAAAAACATTCCCATCACCGATGGGGTTGTGGAGATGGCTTTGGACGATGGCTATCTTTTCGCCGGTGACCGGAAAGAGCCCCTGTGCGAAATGGAAATGGAATTGAAATCCGGAGATAAAAGAAGCTTCGATTTGTTCGTATGGAGTGTTTCCGGAGAGTTCCTTTTGGAAAAAGAGCTGAAAAGCAAATTTGCCCGTGCGCTGAAATTATACAGAGGTGAATAATATGCTGGATACCTTATTTGCAAAATACCGCCGGCTGGTTCTGTTTGATACGGAAACCACCGGACTTCAGTACAGTCGGGATGAGATTATTGAATTTGCCGCCGTTGTGGTGGAAAAACAAAACGGAGAAATTGCCGTGGTACAGGAATACGACGAGCTGATCGCTTTAAGCCCCGGGGGGTTTGTGCCACCGGAAATCGAGCGTTTAACCGGCATTTCCAACGAGGATCTGCGGAGCCGTGGTATTCCCAAAACCCGCCTGTGCTGCGATATTGCCCGGATGATTGCGGGAAACACCCTGCTGCTTGCCTACAATGCCCATTTTGATTTGAGTTTTCTGTATTACCTGTTAATGCGGGACGGCGACCCCGCTATTTTGAAAGGGAAGGACAAGTTGGATCTGCTCACGGTCTATAAAGACCGCCACAGTTATCCCCATAAGCTGTGCAATGCAATCCAGGTGTATGGCCTTGCGGATAAGGTAGTCAATTCTCACCGGGCGGTGGACGATGTGCTGGCAACGGTGGAAGTGATGAAAGCAATGGAAGCAGAAAAAGCAGATTTGGAACGTTATGTAAACCTATTTGGGTATAACCCAAAATACGGCGTGCAGGGCAAGCCCATTGGGTCAGTTACATATAAACCCCAGCAGTTTGACCCCGTTGCGCCCCTTTATCAAGTGTAACAAGGAGAAAAACAATGTATAACCAACAAGCATTTGAAATGGGAGATAATCGCTGTGTTATCCGGGAAATTGCGGAATACGGCGCTATGCGGGCGCAGGAAGTAGGCCCGGAGAATGTGTTTAATTTTACCATTGGCAATCCCAGCCTGCCCGCCCCTGAAGAAATCACCCGGGCGGTTGCTGATGTAATGACGGAAATGGGCGCATTGCGTACCCATAGCTACACCAGCGCCCAGGGCGATGTAGCTGCGAGAAAAGCCATTGCAGACGATCTGAACAACCGTTTTGGTACGGACATTACGTCGGCGGAGTTGTTCCTTGGCTGCGGCGCATCGGCGGAGCTTTGCAGCGCGTTTCGGGCGCTGTCTGTTCCCGGTGGAGAGATTTTAACGATTGCACCCTATTTTTCTGAGTATGAACCCTTTGCGGTGGCTGCCGGTTTGAAACTGAAGGTCGTACCTCCCGATGTGCCGGATTTTCAAATCAAGCTGGACGCGGTGGAGGCGGCACTGACGGAAAATACCGTAGCCGTGATTATCAATTCCCCCAACAATCCCTCCGGTGTGGTCTATACCCGTCAGACCTTGCAGAAGCTAGGACAATTGCTGGAGCGAAAGTCCGGTGAATACGGTCACCCCATTTACATCATTGCCGATGAGCCCTACCGGGAGCTGGCATATGACGGAGTGGAAGTCCCGTTTATTCCTACCGTTTATAAAAATACCATTGTGTGTTACTCGTATTCCAAATCCCTGTCCCTGCCGGGAGAAAGAATCGGTTACATCTATGTACCCCGTGGGGCTACCGACGGTGAGGCAATCTATACCGCCGTTGCCGGCGCTGCCCGCAGCTACGGACATATCTGCGCGCCGTCCTTGTGGCAGTACGTGCTGGCGCGCTGCGCCCACCTGCGTCCGGATTTGACGGACTATGACAGAAATCGCAAAGCACTCTGCGAAGGTCTGCGGAAGGCAGGTTATGAAGTGGCAAAGCCGGACGGCGCATTCTACCTGTTCGTAAAAGCTCCCGGCGGCGATGCCAATGCCTTTGTGAAAAAGGCGATGGAAAAGGATTTGCTGGTTGTGCCCGGCGATGCCTTCGGCTGTCCCGGCTACTTCCGCCTGTGCTATTGTGTCAGCTTCGACAAGATTGAAAGAAGTTTGCCTGTTTTCGAGAGCCTGATTTCGTAACGAAACTCCCCACCCACCCGGGTGGGGAACTTGTTGTATAAGAAAACCACCGGCTGTGCCGGTGGTTCCAAAAAGCTTTAGTTATGCCCAGTTCCAACCCAGCGGCTTGCCTCCCCTGTGTAAGGGGAGGAGGGCAAAATCTCTGATTTTGCTCGGAGGGGTTGTTCTCATAGTGACAATCCCCCAGTCACCGCAATGCGGTGACAGCCCCCTTTACACAAGGGGGCCTGTGCATAACACCGGCCGTGCCGGTGGTTATGATTTTGTGAAGGCAATGACCTTGAAATTAAAAAACCTGTTGGAAGTGGCAGAAAAATGCAATTTACCTGTTGACTTTAGTACGATAAAGTGATAGCATAATAAAGCACTATACGAAAGAGGTGGCAGCTATGCAAAAACTCCATTGTGAATCGGTAGACAGATTATTCCAAACGATTTTAAGTCTGCAATCGTTAGAAGAATGCTATGCCTATTTTGAAGACCTTTGCACCATAAAGGAAATTTTGGATATGTCCCAGCGGCTGGATACGGCAATCCTGCTTTCCAAGGGGCTCAGCTATCAGAAAATCGCTGAGCAGGTAGCAGTCAGCAGCGCTACCATCGGCAGAGTCAGCAAGTGCCTGAACTATGGCAGCGGTGGCTACCAAAAAGCAATCACCAGACTTTCAGAATCGGAGGAAGTATAATGGATCTGTCCCTCAGCTTTCAGGAAAAGGTCATATTCGGTCTGCGGTCTCTTTACCGCAGTTACGGCTATACGCAATATAAAATGAGCAAATTCGAAGAATATGACCTATATGCAAATAACAAGGATTTTTTGATTTCCGACAGTGTTATCACCTTTACCGACACCAACGGCAAGCTGATGGCGCTGAAGCCGGACGTAACACTATCCATTATTAAGAATATAAAAGACCGCAGCGAAGGCGTACAAAAGCTGTTTTACAACGAAAATGTATACCGCATTTCCAAAGACAACCAAAGCTATAAAGAAATTATGCAGGTGGGTTTGGAGTGTATTGGTGATATCAGTATTGCGGATATCCGGCAGGTAATTATACTTGCGGCAAAAAGCCTGCAAAGTATTTCGGAAAACGGTATGCTGAACGTTACGAATCTGGATTTACTGTCCCAGGTGATTGGCGAGGCAGAGCAATCCGGTGTAAAGGCAACGGATATTCTGCGTTGCGTAGAAGAGAAAAATGAAGCCGGTCTGAAAAAGCTGGACATTCCCGAAAAACTTCTGACCATTCTGTCTGCCTTAATTCGGGCGTCCGGTTCTGCCAGACAGGTTTTGCCGAAACTGATAAAGGATTTGGAGGGCTTGTGCGATATATCCTCCTTGCAAACACTGGCGCAGTTGATTGATGCTATCGAAGATGAACAAGTTCTGGATATGCTGCAGGTTGACTTTTCTGTTGTCAGCGACATCAACTATTATAACGGCATTATATTCAAGGGCTTTGTGGAGGGTGTTCCCTCTGCGGTATTGTCCGGCGGACAGTACGACAAGCTGATGAAGAAGATGAAACACCGCAGCAGCGCCGTGGGCTTTGCGGTTTACTTGGATATGCTGGATATGGCATCGGATACCCCCAAGGAAGATGAAAATGTATTGAACATTGCTCTGCCCAAGGGAAGATTAGGGGAAAAGGTTTACGCTATGTTCGAACAGGCAGGCTTTTCCTGCCCCTCCATTAAGGAAAACAGCCGCAAGCTGATTTTCGAAAATGCAGAAGTTGGCGTGCGGTACTTTTGGGTAAAGCCCTCGGATGTTGCCATTTATGTGGAACGGGGCGCTGCGGATATCGGTGTTGCAGGCAAGGATATTCTCTTGGAGTACAATCCCGATGTTTACGAGCTTTCGGATTTGGATATCGGCAAGTGCCGTATGGCTGTGGCTGCCAAAAAAGGCTTTTCCGACAATACCGATCGCACCTTGCGGGTAGCTACCAAGTTTTCAAATATCGCGCAGCAGCACTACCTGTCCAAGGGGCGGGATATTGATATTATTCACCTGAACGGTTCTATCGAGATTGCCCCCATTTTGGGGCTGTCCGATGTAATCGTGGATATTGTGGAAACCGGCACAACGCTGAAAGAAAACAACCTGGAGGTTATTGAGACCATCGTTCCCATCAGCGCAAGACTGATTGCCAACAAAGCCAGCTATCAGTTTAAGCGTAAAAAAGTGGTGGAGCTGATGGAGCAGCTTGCTGCTCAAGTGGAGGAAGCAAAATGATTCAGATATTAAAATTTAACGAAGTGAAACCGGAACAGGTTTTTGCCCGGGCAGAAAGCGCTGTCAATGTGGAAGCGATTGTTTCCGAAATTATCGCCGATGTACGAAAGAACGGCGATAAGGCGCTGTTT
Source organism: Faecousia sp. (assembly GCA_045587845.1). GTDB lineage: Bacteria > Bacillota > Clostridia > Oscillospirales > Oscillospiraceae > Faecousia. The sequence goes on along the minus strand of JAZNDB010000151.1, from coordinate 367 downwards.
GCATACTGTGAGAAATTTGATCGGGCAAAGCTAGACCGTTTGCAGGTTACGGCAGAAGAAATCCAAGAGGCGGTAGCATCCGTTGACCCCAGGTTTTTGGAGATTTTGCGCCGCGCCGCAGCCAATATCCGCAAATTTCACTCTCAGCAGGTTCGTCGCAGCTTTATTATCAACGACGAAAGCGGCATTGTGATGGGTCAGAAGATCATTCCTGTTGACAGGGCGGGTCTTTATGTGCCCGGCGGCACGGCTGCGTATCCTTCCACGGTGCTGATGGATTCTATTCCTGCCAAAATCGCCGGCTGCAAGGAAGTGGTTATGGTAACGCCCCCCTCTGCCGATGGCAAGATCAATCCTGTGATTTTGG
>JAZNDB010000150.1:0-3895 GCA_045587845.1 Faecousia sp. | reverse complement strand
CCCCATCGCAGCCGGACTGCATAGACAGGTGGAATTGGGGGCAGATATTGGGCAATTTTTGCAACCGCCGGCAGAATTCCTCTGTCACGATTCTCGGCTCCAGAGAACCAAGCCGCACCCGTAAATGGGGTACTGCCTCACAAATCGCCTCCAACAGGGTGATGAGCGCAGGCTTTCCCTCCAAATCCACGCCCCAGGAAGCAATTTCGATGCCGGTGACCACAATTTCCCGATAGCCCTGCTCTGCCAAGCCCTTTGCCTGCTCCACCGCCAGCGAAACCGGTGCGGAACGGACAGGTCCTCTTGTATAGGGGATAATGCAGTAGCTGCAGAAATTCACGCAGCCGTCCTGCACCTTCAGCATTGCTCTTGTGCGACCCTCCAGCCCGCCTGCGGGCAGCACCTCAAAGCTGCGGCGCTTCAGGGCTTCGTCCAGCACCTTTGCCTTGGCTTTTGTCTGCACCGCGGCAATCACCTGCTGCAGAAATTCCTCCCGCTTTGCGCTGCCGCCCAGCACATCGATGTCCAAGTCCGCTAATTTTTCCGCCGCGTGCTGGGGATAGCAGCCGCATACTGCCACCACCGCCTGGGGGTTTTCCCGCCGGCAACGGCGAATCACGGCGCGGTTTTTCTTATCCGCCACCGCCGTCACCGAACAGGTGTTAATAATGTAGCCGTCGCACACACCGTTAAAGTCCCCGATTTCGTGGCCTTGCGCCACCAAAAGCTGTTCCAATGCCTGGGTTTCATATTGATTGACCTTGCAGCCCAAGGTGTAAAATCCAATTTTCATCGTCTTTTTTACCAATAATCACTTTCTGTTATCTGTTTTTTTCTTACTTTTTCCCATATTGCCATACTGAAAGTTTTTCCGTATAATACAATCCGTTGTCATTATACTCGAAAAAATGCGATTTGTATAGGTCGGAGGCTATTTTCTATGGGATTTCACATTCGATTAACCTCTTTTGAGCAAATAAAGACCTTTGTTGCGCTGGCTGCCCGTCAACCCTTTGACGTGATTGTGGGCAATGATCGGCAGACCATCAACGGGAAAGACCTGATGGGAATGTTCTGTCTGGATTATTCCCGCCCCATCAAGGTGCATGCGGATTGCACCCCCGATGAGGGCGCAGCATTTTACAGCGATGCTTTGGCTTTACAAGGCTGATTGCCACACCCCGGAGAAATCCGGGGTGTTTTTTTGCAAAAACAGGTAGTCAAATGAAAACAAATGTGCTACAATAACAGAAAATGGAGGTGTGGCAAATGCGGATTTTGGGTATTGACCCGGGCTACGGAATTACCGGCTTCGGGCTTATCGAAGCAGAGCGAAACCAATATAAGCTTCTGCACTGCGGCGCCATTACCACGCCGGCGGGAATGGATTTTTCCGCCCGTCTGGAGATTATTTACAACGATATGACAGAGCTTCTGCAGGTGGCAAAGCCCGATAAGGTTGCCATTGAGGAGCTGTTTTTCGGGCAAAACGTCACCACAGGCATTGGGGTTGCCCAAAGCCGCGGGGTGATTCTGCTGGCGGTGCATCAAGCTGGGTTGGAAATTGCCCAATATAAGCCTATGCAGGTAAAACAAGCGGTAGTGGGCTACGGAAATGCCACCAAGCATCAGGTGATGGATATGACCAAGCGGATTTTGAATCTGCCTAAAATGCCCAAACCCGACGATGCCGCCGACGCCATTGCCATCGCCCTTTGTCACGCCCGGGCAAGCACCTCCCTGCTGGCCAATTTGAAATAAACGAGGCATACTTATGAATCTAAAGGAAATGCAGCTTTCTCTGGGTATGGAGCAGCTTCCTCCGGAATTTTCTGGAATTTATCGTAACATTGCCGATTCCTGGCAATCCCGCGCTGATCATATTCTCTCCGCATCGTACATCACGAAGACATTGGACGATTGCTTTGCCCTGATTCCTTACCGGGCAGAGGTGCTTGCTGCCGCCGAAGAAATTCGGAAAAATCCGGCAATGCAGCTGCTGATTTGCCTGCTGGAGCAATGGATTCGGCAGGGCGGCAGACCTGTAAGCGAAGTGTATTCTGCCCCTGTGGGAACGGGTCTTGCCTACGATTTTCTCCACCTGTTTCCCGCCATTCCCACTATGCCGGAAAGCGTAGCCTACCTGCGGCAAAGAAAGGTGCCGGAAAGCGTGATTGCCGCCACACTGCAGGAATACGATGCCTCTGTGCAGCTACGGCTTTTGGCGGTAGGCAGACCCTGCTTTACCGCAGACAGACTGAACTGGCTGCGCTGTGTGATTTTTAATCGTATCCTCCATATCGGGCGGTTTAATTACGATTTCCCCAGCAAATGTCTGACAGGTATGCGAGTATACGAAAATACCCAAGGGGAATATGCCGTTTTGGCGGACAACGTGACCGTTCACGCCTCCGGCTACCTTTTGGGAACGGCAGGTTATGCAGATGACCAGGGCTCTTTCCTGGCGCAAATTCAAGAAACTGACATTGCCTATATCGGCTATCCTGCCGAAGGCCCGCGAGTGTTATCCCACACCGTAAGTCTTCCAAAAAATGAGTGGCGCTTGCGGCTGTGTCCCGACGATCTGCTGGTGCGTATTCACATTCCCCGCAACGGCGCTTTTGATAAACAGACCATTTTGGATTCCTACCGGCAGGCCAAAGAGGTCTTTCAGACCTCCTATCCCGATATGCCCTTTCAGGGTTTTCTCTGCACTTCCTGGCTGATGTCTCCGGACCTGCGGAGTATTCTGAAGGCCGATTCCAACATTCTGGGTTTTCAGGATACCTTTACCCATATCCCCTTTTCCAGCTCCGGAAGATTGGTGTTTTCCTTTCTGTTCCCCGGTTGCGAAAGCGACCCGGCATCCTATCCCCAACTGCCGGAGGACACCAGCTTGCAGCGGGCTGTGAAGCAGCGCTATTTGGCAGGGGATTATATCCGCGACGGCGCAGGATTTTTCTTGTAGCAGGATTTTCTTCTAAAGGAGTATTTCTATGTTGTATTATGTATCCGGACAGGTTGCCCTTTTAGAGCCGGGCCTGGCGGTGATTGATTGTGGCGGTGTTGGCTACGGCTGCCGTGTGACCGCCTATACCGCTGCCCAGCTCAAGCTGAATCAGCCTGCCAAACTGTATATTACCGAATCCATTCGGGAAGACGCCTACGATATCTACGGCTTTATTGACCGGGAAGAACAGCGGTGCTATGACTTGCTCACCTCTGTAAACGGCGTTGGCCCCAAGGCAGCGCTGGCTATCCTGTCTGCCGGCCCCCAGAATTTCACCTTGGCGGTTATGACCGGGGACGAAAAGCTCCTCACCGCTGCCCAGGGTGTGGGCAAGAAGATTGCCCAGCGCATCATTCTGGAGCTGAAAGACAAAATGGGCGGAGCAAACACAGAGATTGACTTCTCCTCCCCTGTGGCAGCCGTCCCTGTGCAGGGCAACAACACCGCGTTGGCTACCCAGGCCCTCAAAGAGCTGGGCTATTCCCCTGCCGAAATTACCGCCGCCCTGAAGGGAGCTGACCCCAACGCCTCCACCGAGGAACTGGTCCGCTTTGCCCTCCGCGCTATGGTAATGAAAGGCTGATATGGATATACCCAAGCGAAAACCCAATCGGTTGCCGAATTTTGATTACAGCGCCCCCGGTGCATATTTTATTACCATTTGTGTTGCAGGCAAGCGATGTATTCTGGCAGATATTGTAGGGGGCGGCGCCCTCGACGCCCCGCAAATACACCTAACGCCATTCGGAAAAATTGCCGAAAAATACATTCTCTCCGGAAATCGTATGCCCAATATCCGTATAGACAAATACGTAATTATGCCAATTCACATTCATCTGCTGATTTTGGTGGATTGTGACGGGACGTCGAAGGCGCCGTCCCCTA
>JAZNDB010000149.1:0-2098 GCA_045587845.1 Faecousia sp. | reverse complement strand
ACCCCATTTCCGTGCAAATGTCAAGTGCTATTTTTCCGCAATGCCCCATTCGTATGTGTCAAGTAAAAGTTGGCAAAATTGCTTTCGGCTTTGGGTGCCAATCTATGAAGTTGTAAATGGGTTGGATTTATTGCATTATCGACCGCCGACCTTGACAGGATGCAGTCGGTCTGTTGTGTATAAAATGGCGAGGGGCTACGGGGTCAGAAGTTTATGGCGTTTCCCCTCGTTTTTCCATGGTAACAGACCGCCAGCCTCCTGTCAAGGCGAACCTGCTTCGCAGGCGGCTACTCTGTCCGTGTTGAAAATTTGAGGCTCAGGGTCAGCCAAGGTCAGATTTTCGCTTCTTTGTTTGGGGAGTAAAAGGGTATAGCAAAGCACACCGCCTCAAAGCAGTGTTTTTAGAAATTATTTGTTAAGCCTCTGCGTAAGGATTTCGCAAATTCTCGGATAAACGCATTGTCGGAAGATGATAGGGCGGAGCCGCACGGGAACTCATATCCCTTTCCTTCTCTAACAGGAACTTTATCTGCACCAAACAAGGGCAAGGTATCTACAAATTCCGGTTCCTTTTTGGGCGCAGGTATGCTGTCAGAATCACAGAACAGACTTTCCAATCCGCAGGTATGGTAGGCACACAAAATGAGTGCAAGGTTGTTTGCTCCTCGGATGCTCCAACACGCTCTGCCGTCTTTCATTCGGTTGCCTATTAGGGTATACACATTGCTTTCCATTGCTCCAAGTCGAGCGTGGTGGATCTCTCCCGGCTTTCGAGTCAGTGGGATTTCAATCCCACGGTTATAATATCCTAAAAGATTTTCCTTGTTGTCTGTGTAGTATCTTAGTAGTTCTTGCAGCCTAGCAATTTCGGATTCGTCGCTTACAGAATTGATTTGTGCCTCTATGCACATAAGCAGAGTATCAATGTCGTTTTTGTACAGAAGATCTTTCAGCAGTTTGGCGAAACTCGGATCCCTGACACACTCGGTTATCTTCTTATTTCTGTGAAATTCGTCCAAAACGCTTATAATTCTATCCGAATTTGTTTTCGACATCCAGTTTGCTCCGTCTCCATTTAGAATACGCAATAGGATCTCGTTTACATTAAATCTGCTTGCTACAAGTCCTTCTTTTTGCTTCTTGAAATCTGTTGCACTTTCAAAACTGGCATAGGCAACCTTGTTATCTAAAATTCGTCGTTTTTTGTTTTTACCGCAAGGCATATGGCGTACGCCGTCATATGCAATGCCAACCTTCATTTCTTTGGATGGACCATGTTCTTTTCGGGACTTGCCCTGCAACTTCAACCATATCCCGTCATTCTCTTCGTAAAGAATCGGCGTCTCAATTTCACCAAGGCCTTGACCATTCTGTGCAAGTGCTGTGTGTTTTTCGATTGCTACAGACCGCTCTTCTCCTAACCGCTGGATCATATTGTGGACAGCTTGATGAGAAACACTCATTCCGGTCATTTCCGAGATTGCACGAGCTGCTCCACGATATGTTGTTTCACAGATCAGGTTTGCAGCCTGGTTGCAAACAGCCTTTGAAAAGAGTCCTATACGGTTAATGTCTAAGGCTTCATCCAACAGGTACACGCATTGCTTTTTCTCTACGGCTGCCATATCCAGATATACTCGGCGTTGATACTCTACCGGCCCCATAATCGTTTTTACACAGGATTTTCTGAACCCTTTACAACGAAATCGCTTCCGATCCCGTTCGCTTTTCAGGGTATCATCCATTTTCTCAAGCGTCTGCGAAACAATATCCCGACCCAATTTTAGAACACTTTGGTATACCATAGATACAAAATTTTCAAAATTTTCGATTATGCTATTGCAAATTTCTAAGTTTACTGCTATATTCATTCTTGCCACCATGATTCGATGTTTTTTTGACCACTAACACTATATCATAGGTTGGCAAGAGGAAGGGCTTCGGTTCTTCCTCTTTTTTTAGTTTTTTCGAAATTTGCCAATTTTTATTTTACACTAAGGGCGGCGGAGCATACGATTGCGTACATCTTCTTGTAGAGTTCAGGATCCATTTTGAATACCTCCTGATAAGGAAAAAGTGTGTAGCTCCAAAAGGAGCC
>JAZNDB010000148.1:0-2891 GCA_045587845.1 Faecousia sp. | reverse complement strand
GTCAATATCACCGGAACGGGTACCCATAGGAACACCGGCCAGAGGAGTCAGACCCATGGTGGTATCCTGGCACTTGCCGTCCTTAACCGCGGACATGGAAGAACCGTTGCCCAGGTGGCAGTTCACCATCTTGAACTCAGTCTTGCCAACCAGCTGTGCGGTGCGGCGAGCCACGTACTTGTGGCTGGTACCATGGAAGCCGTAACGACGGATGGAGTCGTTCTCGTAGTACTCGGTGGGGATCGCATAACGGTATGCCTTAGCGGGCATAGTCATGTGGAAAGCGGTGTCGAACACAGCGACCTGGGGAGTGGTGGGCATAACAGCCTGGCAAGCGCGGATACCCATCAGGTTAGCAGGGTTGTGCAAAGGGCCCAGGGGGATACACTTTTCAATTGCCTTGATAACTTCGTCGTCGATAATGCAGGAATCGAAGAATTCCATACCGCCGTGCAGAACGCGGTGGCCAACAGCATCGATCTCATCTACGGACTTAATAACGCCGTGCTCAGCATCCTGCAGAATCTCCAGGGTAGCAGCAATTGCCTCGGAATGGGTGGGCATAGGAATGTCCTTTACAACCTTGTTCTCGCCAACCTTGTGGTTCAAACGGCCGTCGATGCCAATACGCTCACACAAACCCTTAGCGGAAACCACACCGGTTTCGGGATCCATCAGCTGATACTTCAAGCTGGAGGAGCCGGCATTGATAATCAAAATGTTCATGGAAATCTGCCTCCTAAAATAAATAATGATTTTCTTTTTTTGCAATATGTGGTAATATAACCATAGATACATCTATTCTATAATATTATTTCCATTTTCTCAAGCCCTTATAGGAAATTTTTTTGCAAAGGAGGGATATTTTGGGCATTACAGGTATTATTTGCGAGTACAACCCCTTACATCTGGGGCATAAAAAGCAGATTGATACAATCAAAGCCTCCCACCCTGAAGACAGCATTGTGTGTCTGATGAGTGGAAATTACGTACAAAGAGGCGCCCCTGCAATTCTGGACAAATCTCTCCGGGCGCAGGCAGCAATTCTTTGCGGCGCAGATTTGGTGTTGGAACTTCCCCTTACTGCTTCCCTTTCCTCCGCTGAGGGCTTTGCCGCCGCGGGTGTACGGTTACTGGGCGGATTCTGTGACCGTTTGTGTTTCGGCGCGGAAAGCGCCACCAAGAATTCCCTCCTTGCTACCGCAGAGGCCCTGCTTAGCCCCGCCTTTTCTGAAAAACTGCGTCTGGAGCTGGACAAAGGTGTGTCCTTTCCTGTGGCGCGGCAAGCCGCTTTAACGGCTATGGGTATCCAGGCGGACACTCTTTCACTTCCCAATGACATTCTGGCAACGGAATACTGCAAGGCGATTTTACAGCAAGGCGTTTCAATGGAGCCTATGCCCATTGTTCGGGAGGGTGGCTACCACGATACAACCATTGATGAAAACAATCCCTCTGCCACCGCCTTACGGGATTGTATGATTCAGGGTAACGATTGGCAAAGCTTTGTACCGGAGCCGGCAAGGGCAGTTTTTGATGGTGCTATGCTGCATACGTTATCTTTCGGTGAGCAAGCAATTTTATATCGGTTACGGACGATGACAGATGAAGAATTCGAGAATCTCCCCTATGGTAGCGAAGGTTTGTGGCGAAAGCTTATGCACAACGCAAGGAAATTCGCTACGTTGGAGGAAATTATTACTGCCACCAAATCCAAGCGCTATACCCGCACCCGGCTGGACCGAATGGTGATGTGCGCATTCTTAGGCATTACGCAAAAGGACCTGGACTCCCCTGCCCCCTATGCCCGCGTATTGGCGCTGAATGACAAGGGTCGGGAGATTCTGAAAGCTGCCCGTGAAACAGGACGGTTTCCGAATGTTGGAGAAAACATCGACAATGCTTATCAAGATTTGGAGTATCAGGCAGGTAAACTATACAGTTTGTTTTCCAGCAAGACTGAACTGCCATATGACGAGCGTGACCGCCGCGTATTTTACAAAACAGGAGCGTAAACTATGAAGATAAAGAAGATTTTGTGGCTTTCCATTCTCCCACTTATGCTGGTCCTTGTGGCCGTGTGGGGCTATTGCGAAACCGCCGGCTCTGACAGCTACGATTACCAAGGCTACATCATTGCTATGCGGGAATCGAATGAAGGTACGGTACTGACTACCATAAACGGAGATAAGAAGGGGGAATTTACCTTAAAATGGTACACGCGGAAACATTTTGAAGGAGAACTGAAGGAGCTAAAAGAGGGTGTGTTTATCAAGCTCAGCACTACTCATAAAAGTGATACAGACATTAAGAAATTCTCCGCTTATGAAGGCTTTTCTATGGAAGGCAAAATCGTCTTGATAGAAAATCTTGCCTCCCCCTTTATCCTTTCGGAGGACAACGACTATAACTATTATATGTTGTATTCCTTGATTTCCGCGGAGGATATCGCCTATCCTTTGCAGACGGGTACACAGGTGAAAGTCTACTATCAGTATCCCTTAAATGCAAGCACCAAAACCATTGTGGTAGACGTCATAGAAGTTACCACCGATGTTTTAAGCGAACTCACCCAAAAGGAAATCGCTTACATCGGCCGGCAAGGCTATACCGTTGCAAGTTAATCATAACCACCGGCCGTGCCGGTGGTATGTACAGGCCCCCTTAGGGCCTTTTGCCAGCCGAGCCTATAGGCTCATCGAATTATCTTTCGCTTGCGTGTGGTGCCCCACCATCGCAAATGCGATTAAGTGCGCACTAAGGCCCCCTTGTGTAAAGGGGGCTGTCACCGCACAGCGGTGACTGGGGGATTGTCACTACGAGTACAACCCCTCCGTCACGGCTTAACGCCGTGACACCTCCCCTTACACAGGGGAGGCTTTCCGCTGCGG
>JAZNDB010000147.1:0-2077 GCA_045587845.1 Faecousia sp. | reverse complement strand
TGGCGGCTTCCGGCCATTCTGGGCGTAGGAATCCTTGCGATTCTGATTTGGGGTTTGATTTCGGAAAATGCCGGATTTCAGACGAAAATTACAACAAAAGACCTGATTTTCAGCGAAATTTGCAGTAAAAACGAAACAATTATTGCGGATAACGATGGTGCGTATCGGGACTATGTGGAGCTGTATAACGGCGGCGAAGATGTGGACCTGAAGGGCTATTATCTTACAGACGGACAATCCCGCAGCAAGCCTTTTACACAGTTGTATATTCCTTCAAAGTCATACTGCCTTTTGTTTTTGGACAAGGAGGTCACCGGCTTTTCTCTGAAATCCGCCGGAGGAGAAAGTCTGTCTCTGGTATCTCCCAGCGGACAGGTTGTGGCGCAGGCAACGACGGAAAAAATGTCCGATGATCAGGTGATGCTTTATACTGATGCAGGCTATATGGTTTCCAAGGATGCGTCCCCCGGTTTTTCCAACGATAATGCCGGCTTGCAGGCTTTCCGAAAGGGAAAGGTGAACGAAAATCCCACCCTGCTGATTTCTGAGGTTTTGACACAGAATATGGTGGGCCTGTCTGACGAAAAAGGCCGGTTTTCCGATGTGGTAGAGCTTTACAACAGGGGGGATGCTCCCGTTTTTCTAGGCGAATATTGCCTGTCTGATTCGACCGAAAACCGTTTTCGTTTCCGTTTGCCTGCCCAAATGCTCCAGCCGGGAGCATATGCGCTGGTCTACTGCGACGGGGAAAATTACATTGGTGAAAACGGTGAAATTCACGCCGGCTTTGGCTTGAGCAGCGAGGATGTTCTGTGCCTGACAGATAAGGCAGGCTGCTATACAACCCCCAGCCTGCAATTTCCCGGAGCAGATATGTCTGTGGCTCTGGACAGCGACGGCAATTATACACCCAGCGCTCTGAGCTTGGGCTATGCCAATACCGAGGAGGGCGTTGCCGCCTTCCTCGCCTCCCGTGTGGAGCAATCGGCGGATTTGGTGGTAAGCGAGCTGCTGTTATCCTTCTCAGATGTGCCCTATCAGGGCGGCCTTTGGGATGCGGTGGAAATTTGGAATCGCTCCAATAAGGCGGTGGATACCGCAAATTGGCATCTGTCGGACGGCAAAGACCCTTACAGCTATGCTCTGCCTGAGCGGACGTTAGCGCCCGATGAGCGAATGGTTATCCGTTGCAGCCGCACGGAGACGGGCTTCTCCCTGTCCAGAGGGGAGACCTTGTACTTAATCACTCCCAACGGAAAATGGGCGTCCCAGATTCTCTGTGACGGCGCGAAGCTTGGGGAAAGTGTGCAGCTGATGGCATCCGGTGATACTTATACCTGCGGCGGCGTATCTCTGGGCTTTGAGAATACCGCAGCAGGCATTGAAGCATATGAAAAGAATTCCTTGCCTCAGGGCTTGCGGATTTCAGAATTGATGAGCGCAAACACGTCCTACATTAAGGGCGCTTACGGAAAGACTTGGGACTGGATTGAACTGTATAACGGCGGCACAGAAACCGTGAATTTGCAGGATTATACCTTCTCTACGGATAGCTCAGAGCTGGGCGCTTATCCCTTGCCGGATAAGACCCTTAAATCGGGAGAATACTGTGTCATTCTCCTTTCTGACAAAGATGATTCCTACCCCTCCGGCTATTTGCGTCTGCCGGTAAACCTCTCCTCCAGCGGTGAGGCGGTTTATCTGAGCAAAAACGGAACAATCGCAGATGGGGTCGTGATACCTGCGCTGATGACAGATATTTCCTACGGCAGAGCCCGTGGCGACGGCAGATTCCTCTGCCTGTCTGCTCCCACACCGGGTCAGAAAAACACCGGTGGCGCAGAGGTGTCTGCTGCCCCGCAAACCCTGACGGCGCAGGGAATCTATGAACAAAGCGGAGTGGATGTAACCCTTACCGGTAAGGGCAAGGTGTATTACACCTTGGATAGCACTGTTCCCACCGCAAATTCCATTCCCTATACAGGTCCCATTCATCTGACAAGCACTACGGTAATCCGCGCCGTAGCCATAGAGCCGGGAAAGCTGGCATCCCAAACGCTGGACCTGACCTATGTGA
>JAZNDB010000146.1:0-5211 GCA_045587845.1 Faecousia sp. | reverse complement strand
GAGCGGGTATTGACACCCTTGGGCATGACCATGACCACCTATGACCTGCATGTGGCAGCTACCTATCCCCTTTGCCTTGCCCATACGGAAGAAAACGGTATTTTTCATGTATTTCACAAAATTCAGGAGAATGCCGCCAGACACGCCGCCGGCGGACTGTTTTCCAACGCAACGGATCTTTGCCGTTTGGCCCGCTGTCTTTTGAACGAAGGCGTTGGCGATGACGGGACACGGATTCTGCAAAAGGCCTCCATTGATGAAATGAAAGCCATCCGCGGAAAGCCGGAAGACTCTGACGGATACGGAATCACCCTGTTTCAGAACACTGTGGATGATATGCGGATCTTCTTTCACATCGGCAGTGCGCCTCCCTATGCCACAAGCCTGGTGATCCACCCGGAATCCGGATTGGGTGTGATCACCTTGATGAATACCCAACGGGACGCCCTGCGTCATACCATTCCCAAAACGATTTTGCGTATGCTTGCCCATTAAAAACCATTCTATCTGCCAAAATTAAAGCAAAAAACAGAGAGGCTTATGCCTCTTCTGTTTTACGGTGCCGCTGACCGGACTCGATTTGCATTTTCTTCCGCATCTGCAGAAGAAAATAATTGTTGCGCTCCGTCTAGCCGTCGCGCGCAACAGTCCACCGGACTGTTGCATTTAGATGGGTTCGATTCCACAGTGAAAAAGACCCGCCTGTTGGCGGGCCTTTTGGCACTCCCTGTAGGAATCGAACCTACAACTAGCCCTTAGGAGGGGCTTGTTATATCCATTTAACTAAGGGAGCATATAATGGAATATTGTAGCGGAAAACAAATTCAATGTCAACTGCCACAGTTCAACAGATTTTGAAACACGCAGGGCATATACTATGTTCTTGGTGCAGAAAGGAGGAGACCAGATGAAAGAGTGCAATGATCCCTATGCAGATTTAGAGGATTTGATTTTCGACGACGATGAAGGCGGTCCCAGCGAAAGATGAGCTAAGCAGGCATTTTGCCTGCTTTTTTACATTTTCCTCTTTACATAATAGGGAATTTGGGATATAATAAACAACTGAACTGTACAAATTCTAAGGAAATGAGAGGCTGTCCCTATGAACATCGCGTTCGATAGCTACAAACAGAAACTAAATGAGGTCAAGCCTGCGCTATTGGGCTTGGCGGATTCATTGAATATTGAGGGCTTGCATAACGAGCTGGAGCGTTTACGTGCGATGCAAGAAGCACCCGGTTTTTGGGATAACCCCGAAAAGAGCCAGCAGATTGTGATGAAAACAAAAAGCTGTGAAAACAAGCTGGAGAAATATAAGCAGATGACTTCCTCTTGGGAGGATTTAATGACCATTTGTGAAATGGCAGCGGAGGAAGATGACGATTCTATGCTTCCCGAGCTGATTGAGGGCTTTGATAAGCTGTCTGCCGATATGGAAACCTGCCGCTTGCAAACCCTCCTCACCGGCACCTATGACCGCAATAATGCGCTGGTCAGCTTCCAGGCGGGCGCTGGCGGCACAGAGGCGCAGGACTGGTGTCAGATGCTCTACCGTATGTATACCCGCTGGGCAGAAGCCCACGGCTATACCTATAAGATTATGGACTATCAGGAGGGCGAAGAAGCGGGCCTGAAATCTGCTGATATTCTGATTGAGGGTGAGAATGCCTACGGTTTTCTGAAAGGGGAGAACGGTGTTCACAGACTGGTTCGTGTTTCTCCTTTTGATTCCAATGCCCGCCGGCAAACCTCCTTCTCAGCTATCGAGGTGATTCCTGAGATTGTGGACGATAGTGAGGACTTTGAAATCAAACCGGAAGATTACGAAATGCAGGTGTTCCGTTCCTCCGGCGCAGGCGGTCAGCACATCAACAAGACCTCCTCTGCGGTGCGATTGATTCATAAGTCTGGCATTGTTGTGTCCTGCCAGACTGAACGCAGCCAGTTCCAAAACAAGGAAACCTGCTTGCGTATGCTTCGCAGTAAGCTGGTGGAAATTCGGGAACGGGAGCATTTGGAAAAAATCTCCGACATTAAGGGCGTGCAGAAAAAAATTGAGTGGGGCAGCCAGATTCGTAACTACGTCTTTATGCCCTACACATTGGTAAAGGATACCCGCACCGGCTGTGAAACCTCCAATGTAAATGGTGTTATGGACGGCGCGTTAGACCCCTTTATTAACGCCTATTTGAACTGTTTAGCGACGGGAAATTGGGTAACGAAGTAAAAAAATTAGAAAATACTTGCAATTCTGATTTTCCTGTGATATACTTGCTTAGCTTGATAAAAATCCGTAGTATCGGGATACACATATAATCCGTGACCCAATAGCGGTATGCGGAGGGAGGTTACAAAAATGGAAGTTGTAAAGATTATTTTGACTGTGTTGGAAGTGATCGCCAGCATCGCTCTGATTGCTGTGGTTTTGTCCCAGTCCGGTAAGGAAGCTGGTCTGTCCGGCGCTATTTCCGGCAACAGCGACTCATATATGAACAAAAGCGATGCTGCAGACAAGGATAAGAAGCTGGCAGCTGCTACCAAGTGGATTGCATTGGCTTGGATTGTTTTGACATTGCTTGTCTGCTTGCTGAACGTTAGCCACTAAAATTCAAAACGGAGGTGCTTTTGCACCTCCGTTTTTCACAATGAAACATATTATAAAGCGGGCGTGTTGCTTATATTGGCAACACGCCCTTATCACATATAGAATACGAAAGGATGAGATCTACTTGTTTCCGAAGCTTTCTTTTACCGCAACAATGTTCCCCATTAGTTCTGCCTTTTGAAAAAGAACAGTAATAACACAAATGCCGACGTAGGAGAGCAAGCACAGAATACCTCCGAAACCTAATGTTGCAGAACAATCGACAAATCCTCCCCCAACTGCCTGTCCTGCAGCAGCGATATTGCTTGCTTGCAAATATCCCACAAATGTTAAAATGATACACAGGACAGATACACCGACCTGGACCAATGCTTTTAACCTTTTTACAATTACAAAGTAGTTAGCGCCAACAATAGCAACAGGACCGACAATGAGTAGCATACAGACATACCCTTGAAATGCGATGGTAAACCCGCTCAAGCTTGTACTCCAGCTATCATAAGCATAATCCACAGTTACGGTGGACATAGGGAGGAAGAGGGCAATCAAGGCTACTAAGCACAATGTTTTAATACCGTGTTTTTTAATAATTTCCATTTTATATCTCCTTGTCTGTTGTTATTTCAATAAAGCACCCAGTAATCCGGATGCAACAGATGCTTCCTTGGTAGTGGTTTGACTAGAGGCCATTGTTTGTGGTGTACTATTCTTTGTTCCTGCAACGGGACTTACCCAAACCTTGCCGGTTCCGCGGTATACATTGACAAGTCCTTCGCCGCTGGCCAAAGAGCCGAGTAGATTTTTGGTTGCTTTTTCAACAGTAAAAGTTAGTGATCCACTCCAACATACAGCCATATTGCAGTCAACCTTCAACACATCATTGTCCAATTCGTATTCTATAAGTTCTTCAAATGCAACATAGCTCTCCAACGCAACAACACCTGTGCCCTTGAAACATAGGTTATAAAGTCCTTCGCTGCTCAGCAGGGCGGTTGCAATATCCTGTGTATTTTCGACAACCTTGTGAAGAACAGTGCCCTCGCTTGCGAGGAACATGCCGCCCTCAACTACCAATCCATCGTCACCCCATTGAGAGACATCCTGCAGAATAATATGTTTGTGTGTAGGTTCCAGAATAATTTGTCCGACACCTGCATATTCGGGTTTGACTGCTGTTTCGTTGGTAACTGCCGCTTTTATCATAGAACCTAAAAACCCTTTAGCATTATTAATGCCGGTTGACATTTCTACATTGCCGCTAGTTAATTGCATAGCACCAGCCTGTGTTTTGACAGATGTAGAGCCATCCAAAGTAATCTCAACCTGGCGAAGCCGTACATTCATCTGACTGGCGAAATAGGCATTTTGTGCGGCAATTGCGCTGACGCTGAGATCCTTCTGGTGTTCAATGACACGAAACATTCCTTTTTCTGCGATAACTTTTCGATTGTCATTCACCCAGTTGTTGATTTTGATTGCCATAATATCATCCCTTCTTGTATTTTTACTTTGGAGAATGGAAACATAATAACACAATCGGCGATATAAGCAACA
The DNA here is from genome assembly GCA_045587845.1 of Faecousia sp. GTDB lineage: Bacteria > Bacillota > Clostridia > Oscillospirales > Oscillospiraceae > Faecousia. The sequence continues at coordinate 1,052 of JAZNDB010000146.1, read as the reverse complement.
TAATAAGGGGATAAAAACAACACCTAAAGTGGTACATATGTATTTACAATGAGTGTTGGAGGTGGACACATGATTAAAGGATTGCCTGCGAAACTGAAACAATTACGCGAAGACGGTGGACTTTCTCAGAGAATTGTTGCTGAAAGGTTAAATGTATCTCCGTCAATAATTTCAAGTTATGAAACGGGGGAGAGAACTCCAAGTACAGAAAATCTGTTATTACTTGCTTATCTGTTTCACTGTAGCACAGATTTTCTACTTGGTAAGGAAAATGACCCACAGAAGTCCGTTATTAATGTAGAGGGATTGACAAAACACCAAATTCGGTTATTGAATGAATTGGTTGATACTATGCGACAATGAGGATTTTCAAAAAAAACGGAGGTGCTTTTGCACCTCCGTTTTTCAGTTCTTTTTACCGACTTTTTCTTTTGTGCCGTCTGGTCTGACAATGTAGGTATTTTCCAGATGCCCTACTAAGCTCGCCTTAACAGAATCAATGTAGATTCTGCGGAGCTTGTCCCGCTCAGAGAGCTCCTCCTCGTTCAGCCCCTCGGCTTTTGCCTTGGCAGCCAGTTCGTTAATGCGCTTAATGACTTGATCCATATCCATACTTTTTACCTCATATATAACAATTGATCACAATGGAAATTCGACCTTTTTTGGTCTGTCCATTGACGCTTTTCAGTTGTATTTTTCCCAAACCCCGGACGGAGATTTTTGCCCCTTCGGCAACCGACTTATCCGCTTTCTCACAGGGAAGACCGTCAATAGCAACCTTTCCTGCGGTGACATACTCTCCAGCAGCGGATCTGCTGATCCGAAAACCTGCGGAAATGACACTGTCCAAGCGAAGGGATGATACAGTATCGCGAATTTCTTTTGTTTCTGCTTGGGGAACGAGAACATCATTTAGCAGAATCTGCTTTAAGTGAATTTTTGTTCGACCTGCAGAGAGGAAATTCTGCAGTACATAGGGGGCAATTTCCCTTGTGACAAAGAAATCACAATACCCTTTACCCACACAGATATCACCTGTTGTTTCCCGGGAA
>JAZNDB010000145.1:0-11429 GCA_045587845.1 Faecousia sp. | reverse complement strand
ATTACTGCTGCCGGAATATTTTGCGGTTGTAATACCAATCACTTCACCGTTCATATCAAACAACGGACCGCCTGAATTGCCGGAATTGATAGCCGCATCGGTCTGCAGCATATTGATAACCGTGCCATCGGTATTCACGATACGGTCCTTTGCGCTGATATAGCCCACAGTCAAGGTAGCGGTCAGTTCTCCCAGCGGAGTACCGATGGCTGCTACCTGGTCGCCTACGAACAGCTTATCACTGCTACCCAGAGTAACAAAGGGCATATTCTCCCCTTCTACCTTTAGAAGAGCGACATCATTGGAGGAATCCGAACCCACAATCTTGGCTTTCATAGGCTCGCCGCCGTGGGGAATCACCTCAACCTGCGTAGCCTCTTCAATTACGTGATAATTGGTTACTACGTAGCCGTCTGCAGAAATGATGAAACCGGAACCTGAGCTCTGCTCATAGCCACCGTTTTTCTGCACATAGGAATTTACCGCCACAACGGCATCCACGTTTTTGGCATACACCTGGCCGGGTGTCATAAGACCTTGGCTGGGCAGTTCCTGTCCGGGAACGGATTGCGCTTGATTCTCTTTATAAAGCTGCTCCAATGCGGCAAATTTCTCATTCAACGCCTGCTGCATATTGCGCATTTGATTCTGCCAGATATAAGACATACCTATGGCTGTTGCCGCGCAACACAGCACAATCAAAAGCGCCACCAGCAGCGGTCTTCTCTTCCTCCTGGGCTTGAGCACTACGGGTTGCTCAATGATTTCTTCTTCATTTGAAATGTAATACATCTCGTATGGAGAATTGGCATAAGGAGATTTCTTCTCCTGCTTGGGGGTATATTCGTTTTCGTATGTATCCATAAAATGCTCCTATAGGCTTTTTCTACTATTCTATTCCTAAAATATGAAATAATTATGTCCAAAAAACGCATATTTCGCTTGTATATCATACCACATTCCTATTTTTCGTCAAGAGGAAATATTGAAGGCAACCCTATCGGGTTGCCTTTCGTTTATTTAAGGGTTGCGCTGTTGTTTAGAATCAGCGTGCTGTATGCAAACAGCACGTCCTGTCCGTTGAAAGTCAGATACTCTCCCAGTACAGCAGGACTTATATAGCGGGTATCCACCAACGTCACGGTTTTGTAATCCTGCGTCAGTAGTGGCGCCAAAGCGCTGGCAAAGGAATCCCGAAAGATGATCAGTTCCTTTTCCGTAGTGGCTTTTGGATTTTCAATGGTGAGTAACGCCTGGGAGCCGGAAAGGTACACCTCGTAAGGGTCAGTGCCTGAAAGCTTCTTTTGGTCGTATACATTCCCGTACTCCCCTGTTTCGTGGTTGTATACTCGGCAATCTGCCAGGAAGTCGCTCTCCATTAAATAGATTGCATCGGGCTTCATAGGAAGCGCCGCCTGTCCATAGTACACACCGTAAAATTCCTGGGTTGCCAAAGTGGGAGTAAATTCTCCCAAGGTAACACCCATTGCATCGGCTATACGTCCAGCCGCCTTCAGCAGCTTCTCCTGCCGCCAATGGGTATCAGTACGGTAGTAGTCAGAAATGCTTAAATCCTTGGTGATATCCACCGTCTGCGCCCAGGGCATTGCATTTTCTACCTCTGTAAACAGTTTTTCATAATCCATTGCAGGATAGCCGTTATCCATAGCCAAGTAGTAGCCCTTGTCGGGAATGACGGTCATATAGATGTTGCTGTTTGTTTCCTTGAGGTATTGCTCGTAGATAAATTGCATACGTTTCATTGCATAGGAAACGGAAACAGAATTCAGCGGGTACTCCAGTTTTCCTGCATAGCCGTTTTCCACATAGATACCGTTGTTATCTGACTGTTGCAGAATATTATAAGCAAACAGGGATTTTATAGTGCGAAAAGAATCCCGCAGAGGAAATTGGTCCAGACTGTAAGTTTCAAACTTCTTCATAAAATCGCCGCTGATCAATGAATCCGCTGTGATTGCAGGCAACTTCTGCAAGGGGCGGCGTTCCCACAGGGAAATATCCTTGCTGGGCGAAAACCAGGCAAAGGCCGTCAGCGCGATCCAAACGCCTACCAATACGAGGAGGCCTATATTGCGAATTGTTCTATGCATTTCATCCTCCTCAAAAACGAAAATACAGGAACGGACTGAAGGAGCCGTCCACTAAATAGGCGGTGCATAATAGCAGCAGCGCAATGAGCAAAATCGGCTCCAGCACACTGCCGATGGGGGTTTTTTCAATTCTGCAAGCCAGGTGTTTTACAACGGGAGTTGCACACACAATTCCCAATACAAACAACACGCCAAAGCTCTTTAGATAGTATATTGTTTCTCCTGTGATAAAAGGTATCCCTGTAAGACCGAACATTCCCCGTAAATCTGCGCCTGCCTGGGCGATTGTATCGGCATTGAACAAAACAAAGCTGATGCACACAAAAAACAGCACATAAAAATGCTTGAAAGCAACAGGTAATCTTTGCAAGGCAGGTATCCATTTTTCAATCAGCAAAAGCACCGCAAACAGAAGTCCCCACAGAACAAAATTCCACGATGCTCCGTGCCAAAGGCCTGTAAGAAGCCATACTGTCAGGATATTCCGCACCCAGCGGCTTCTTTTTACCCGGTTGCCACCCATAGGGATATACACATAATCCCGAAACCAACTGCCCAGGCTGATATGCCAGCGGCGCCAAAATTCTGTAACACTCCTGGAAATATAGGGATAGTTGAAATTCTCGTTGAAATGGAAACCGAAAATTCTCCCCAAACCGATTGCCATATCGGAATAGCCGGAAAAATCAAAATAGATATTCAGCATAAAGGCAATGGCGTACATCCAGTAAAACAAAACGGACTGCCCCTGGGTCTGTCGGAACAGCTTTATCAGCAGTGCAAACTGGTCTGCAACCAAAATTTTCTTTCCAAGACCCAGCAAAAAGCGCCGTGATCCGTAAGCGATGTTCTCCCGGTTATGGGCGCGGTTATCCAGTTCCCGGACCACATCAATATAACGCACAATCGGTCCTGCAATCAGCTGCGGGAACAAGGTAACATAGGCGCCAAAGTGAATGGGATTTCTTTGCACAGGCACATTGCCCCGGTAAACATCAATGGTATAGCTCAAGCTTTGGAAGGTATAAAAACTGATGCCGACGGGCAACGCTAACCGCAAAAGCGGAATACTGAGCCCTGTGGCAGCATTAAAATTGCTGACAAAGAAGTCGGCATACTTAAACACTGCCAGCAAGCCCAAACCGATTACTACCGAAACAATCAGCCAAACCTGTTTCCAAGATTTTGCTTTTGCTTTGCCGATTGCCAGGCCGCAACCGTAAAAAAGTCCTATGGTCGCCAGCATCAAAAATACGTATCTTGGCTCGCCCCAAGCATAAAACAGCAGGCTAAATATCAGCAAAACGCCGTTCTTCAGATTTTTCGGCGCTAAGAAATAACATAAAATTACCCCAGGCAGGAAGTAATATAAAAATGGAATGGAAGAAAAAAGCATAGCTTGCGCTCCTTGTAAAAAACGGGCGTGTCAAGCACGCCCGTTATAATCAAATGGTAAAGTCCAATTTGCCGCCGCAAAGATCTTTAAAGGCATCTACATAGGACTGGGCTGTTTTGCCAAGCCCGGAGTCAACCATAATGAACATCACGGTATCCCCATAGCCGGCAGCCATTACCTGGTCGGCCATAGCGCAAATCCACTTCCGGGGGTCAATGTTGTCCTTCATTTGCTGGGCGACCTCTTTGGGGCTGCTGCCCGCAGCTACCCGCACCATCACCAGTGAAAATGCCTGTGAGCCGGTCATAGGCTCATAGACAGCTACGTCGGTAATCTTCTCGGCAGAATCCAGACCTGTGGCGCTTTTCAGTTGCCAAAGGCTCTCCTCAGAGGTGTCCTTCAAATCCACAGGTATAAAACCGCCCATAAACTCCACGGGGTTTGCCTGAATCAGCTTATTGACGTTTTCCTCCATCGTGCCGGTCAAAGCCGTTTGATTCCCTGTTGTATCTGTAGGATTGTTGGTGTTTGCCTTTCTTCTGCAGGCGGTCATAGACAGCGCTATGGTCAGCGCCATCAAAATTGCGATTTGCTTTTTCATTTTATTGGGTCCTCCGTTTTTGATTTTTGGGATTTTCTTACAGTATACCCAACAAGCAACATACCTATACCCAATAAAACACCTGATGTATCAATCAGCACATCTATCACACCGGGACCACGGTCCGGCACGAAACACTGAATGGTTTCATCCGCACTTGCCACCAAAAAGCCAAACAGCAGCGCTAGTGCAACCGGTTTTTCATACATAGAAAGCAGCCACGTAAGCAGTCCGCCAAGGCAGGCAAATTCTGTAAAATGGGCAAGCTTCCGCAGCAGGCCGTGGCCTGCATTTGGATTATCGTTGCCACTTTGAAACAGAAAAGCCAATAAATTTCGCACCCACTGGCTGATCGCCCCGGATACCGAGCCGGGAAGCAAGGAATTGCCCCAAATGAACAGGATATTCAGCGCCAGCAAGGTAACGCACAGGCGCACCCTTCTGTCTGTTCGTATCATTACAATACTCCCATATGCTCTAAGAGGATTTTTGCCCCCAGCGCTATGAGAATCACACCGCCAGCTACCTGGGCTTTCTTTTCAAACCGGTTGCCAAACAGGTTACCGATTTTTACACCTAAGCCGGAGAGCAGGAAGGTTGTTACACCGATAAGTATCACAGCCAACACAATATTCACATTGCCTGCCATAGCCAAGGAAATGCCTACCGCCAAGGCATCGATACTGGTGGCAACCGCCATAACAAACATTGTCTTTGGAGAAAAGTCTGCATTTTTCTCATCGCAGCAATCACATTTCTTCTCAAAGGCCTCCTTCAGCATATTGATGCCAATAATAACAAGCAGGCCAAAGGCAATCCAATGGTCGAAGGTTTGAATTGCTTCCGCAAAAAGCGAACCCAAAAAGAAACCGATCAGGGGCATCAAACCCTGAAAGCCGCCAAACCAGCCGCCGCAAATGGCGCTCTCTTTTACACCTGCTTTTTTTACCGACAGGCCCTTGCACACGGACACCGCAAAGGCATCCATACTAAGACCTACCGCCAGCAAAAACAATTCTCCAATACCCATAGAAATTCCTCCGCATTTGTTATTCCGCGCAGAACTTTTGCATCGCAAAATTCTTCTTTCTGTGGGATTATATCAACAATCTATTTTACTGTCAAGCAATTCAAAGGATTGGCATTTCCCCTTATGCTTTGCTATACCTTTGTTGACAAGGTCATAACAATTCAGTATAATATATTATGAAATTTCGTATGTTGGGGAATTGTGGTCTGCAATCTCCAAGTACTGATAGATATGGATTGAAAATTATGATTAAAAAAAGCCTTTTACAAACTGATTTAGGCGGCGCGCTGGGAGAATCCCTGAAGTCAGTTCTGCCTATTTTTGCCATTGTTTTGGCGCTGAGTATTTCCTTGGTGCCAATGAATCCGGGCATTTTGGTTATGTTCCTTTTCGGAACAATTATGCTGATTGTGGGAATGAGCCTGTTTACCATCGGTTCTGAAATATCTATGGAGCCCATCGGCGAAGGTATTGGTTCGCAGCTAAGCAAATCTAAGAAGATTCTTTTTCCGGTTCTGATATGTTTCGCATTGGGAATTATTATCACCATTGCAGAGCCGGATTTGCAGGTTTTGGCTGAACAGGTCCCGTCCATTCCAAACGTTGTGCTGATTCTGTGCGTTGCCCTCGGTGTTGGCGCATTTCTTTCCCTGGCTATGCTCCGCGCCAATAAGAACATCGCTTTAAATAAGCTTCTGCTTATCTTTTACGGTGTTGTTGCCGTACTGTCCATCTTTGTTTCGGAAAACTTTATCCCAACTGCTTTTGATTCCGGCGGTGTGACAACCGGCCCTATCACCGTGCCTTTTATTATGGCGCTGGGTGTGGGTATGGCATCTTTGAACACAAAAAAAGGCTCACAGGAAAACAGTTTCGGTTTGGTTTCCCTGTGCAGTATTGGTCCTATTCTTTCCGTTTTGGTTTTGAGCATTTGTTTCCAGCCCAAGCCGGAAACCACCGAAACGGTCATTCCTTTGGTGGAAACCACTGCCGATGCTTTCCGGGCATTTTTGGGTGCCTTTCCCAAGTACATCGAAGAAGTACTGGTTGCATTTTTGCCGATTATCGGGATGCTGATTGTTTTCCAGCTTGTTTACCACCGTTTCCGTAAACAGCAACTGCTGAAAATCTCTATTGGTCTGATTTACACCTTCGCCGGATTGGTGCTGTTTTTGACCGGCGCCAATGTGGGCTTTATGCCTGCCGGCAGGCTGATTGGCGCGCAGATTGCAATCAGCGATGCGCGATATGTTTTGATTCCCATTGGTATGGTGATGGGCTACTTTGTGGTATCTGCCGAGCCTGCCGTCCATTCCCTTAAAAAGCAGGTTGAAGAAGTTACCAACGGCGCAATTTCCCAGAGAGCAATCGGTCTTGCCCTATCGTTGGGCGTGGCTGTGTCCGTGGGGATCGCTATGCTCCGCGTGTTGACCGGCATTCCCATTTATCCTTTCCTGATTGCAGGATACATCATTGCCCTTACAATTACATTTTTTGTTCCCCGCATATATACCGGTATCGCTTTCGACTCCGGTGGCGTTGCCAGCGGCCCGATGACCACAACCTTTATGCTGCCCTTTGCAATCGGCGCCTGCGAGGCTATCGGCGGCAACATTATGACCGATGCTTTCGGTATTGTTGCCATGGTTGCAATGACCCCGTTGATTGCCATTCAATCCTTGGGCTTGCACAGTAAAATCAAACAAAAGCAGCTACACAAAAAGACCAACAGCGAGCTTCTGCTGGTTGACGACGATATGATCTACTACGAGGAGGTCTGAGCGTGCCGAATGCCAATCGAATTATGATGCTCTTCTCCATCGTGGGAAGAGGCAAAGGTAAAAAATATATGGATATGCTCACCGCAAAGGGTATTTCCTTTCATATGCAAATGACCGCCCACGGAACGGCCCCCTCTGAAATGATGGACATCTTTGGTTTGGGTAATACCGATAAAGACGTTGTGATCAGTTATGCTACCGAACAAGCCTGCGGTTCCTATGTGGAGGAACTGACGAAAAATGTTGGCGCAATTTCCGGCTACGGTGGGCTTATGATGTGCTTTCGTCTCTCTGCAATCAACCGTTTGACAGCGGAAATTATTCACCGAAGCAGCCCGGACACTGAGGAAAAAGGAGTGACAAAGAAAATGGCAAATACACATAAGCAACAGTTGATTCTGGTCACTGTGAACCAGGGATTCACCGGTCAGGTTATGCAAACTGCAAAAAAGGCCGGCGCAATGGGTGGCACAATCCTCAGGGCGCGTCTGGCAAGCGCTGACAAGCTGGAGCAGTACGGAGATATTGCCGACCAGGAAGAGAAGGAAGTCATTGCCATTCTCGCGCCTGTAGGTACTGCTGCTAAGATTATGGAGGAAGTAAACAAGGAACACGGCTTCCATACAGATGCCTGTGGTATGGTTACTGCATTACCTGTAGATAAGGCTTATAAAATCTAACTGTTCCTAAAATTTTACCCCCCCAATTGCGCAGGAAATAACAGATAAAGGGCTCTGCTTTGAAGAGTGCCATCAGAAATTTTAAAGGCAGCTTTGCCGGGAAATTTTATAAGGACACAAAAAACAACCTATGACTTTATACCGTCATAGGGTGTTCGTATTTAATCCATTGGCTTCGTTGTGGGGAATAGAGCAACTTCCCTATCAGAAGATTGCCATAGATCCGCAGGAAGCGGTGTATACCTCCGCAGAATGGGGATAACCATAACGATCATAATAGCCCTTATTAACGGCATCAATGACCGACTCGGCATAATCTTTTCGAATCAGCGCTACCACGCAGCCGCCAAGTCCAGCTCCTGCCAACTGACTGCCAAGCACGCCCTCTGTGCTATTCAAAAGGTCGCAAAGTCCGTCAATTTCAACCGTGGAACAGCGGTATGCGCCGCATTGCAATTCGAAAGGAGCATTTTTCTCAATTAAATCATTCAGAACTTCATCAGTAACAGCCGGCATACCAATACGGTCTCCATTGTGGCTTCGTTTCATCATTTCGCCGATCTGCGCATAGTCGCCCTCTTGCAGCACCTGTGCAAATTTCTCAGATCGGGCGCATTCAGAAATTCCGAACAATGCCACACCGCGCAGTTCGTACACAAGCGGTTCTTTGTGTGTTGCAAAAATCTCTTTCAGTTGTTCTCCATGGGCCGGAAGCAGCGCCTTGATACCGCCTCTTGTGATGGTTTCCGGCAAAGACCGAAGCATCTCATACACCTTGGAATAAGGACGTATACGGGCCAAATCCCTAAACTCCTTCAAATCATACTGCGGATATGCCTGCTTAATCAGCATAAGCGCAAACTCGTAACAGGCTACTTTTTCATTAAAAACATCTCTGCTGCCTTCAGACTTTTTCGCCTGCAGCATAGAATTTGCCACCAGAATGGCATAATCATCTGAGAAGCTCAGCCTGCTGCCTACCTTAAAGGGTTTGAAGTCCATGTGTATAATTTTGTTCTTTTGGGCACATTTCATCGCTGCATGGTCTCCGGCGCCACCACGAGAGCCAACAAACCATTCGCCTTCGCCGCAAAGATCCACAAAATCACTCTCAGGCAAATTCAAACATCCCAGTGCTTCAACTGTTTCCATCGTAGTTACCACAAGGGCAGACGAGGAAGAAAGCCCTGCTGCAACAGGAATATTGCCGCTTGCCATCACATCCATACCGCAAAGAGGATGATCTACAAACATCTGCGCACGCAAAACTGCAGATTTCACATAATTTACCCAATCTCCTGCGCTCTCTTTCAGCGCAGCTTTTACCTTTTCGCTGGTGAGATACTGCATCCAGGACTGTCTGTCTCCCAGATCCAATGTCTGCTCAATTGAGAAGGATCGGTCCGGGTATTTCTCATCCACATTGGCAATCCGGACAAGATCGTCTTCCCGCCTTGCGGCGACAAACACCTGGTCACAATCAGCAGCCATAACATTCGTGCCGCCGCCTCGATGGTCAATATGACGACCCATAAGGTTGACTCTGCCCGGCGCCCGGGTAATAACTACCTTACGGTCACCGTATTTATCCTTAAATTTACGTAACAGCGCAAGATATCTCTTCTTTTGCTCAGCCACATCACAGCCATACAGGTCCGTAAACAGTGCGTCCATTTCTCCGTTTTCAATGGCGCTTTCATAGGCCGAAACCGTACGCATAAAATACTCGCTCACTGCGCACAGTTCCTGTTTCGTACTGTATGTCAGCACATCACCGCAAGCGCCAACCTCGTGCACAACGGCATCCCCGGTCTTTGCAAAATATTCCAGAGTATCCGTAAGATACAACTCACCCTGCGCGTTATCCGCACACAGGGTCCCGATTGCTTCTATCACTGCCTGTATATCAAAGCAATACAATGCAGCATTGGCATAAGGCGTATTCAAAATCTCCTTTGCGCTAAACTCCTGTCCGCACAGCATACGTGTACCCACAGGCTTGTTTTGCCGGGCGCATCGAATAATTTTCTTTGCTTTTTGCGGGTTAAGACCAAGGTCATAAAGGGTCTGTTCATATTGATCGGGAGAAACATCCGCAAGCGCCATCAGCGCGGCATCGGCATACTCAACCACACCAAAGGGCTTCCCGTCGCGAACGATCACACGGCCACCTTTCGGATTGGTTTCATTTGGCTGCACACTCCATACCACTTTTGCAGATTGGGCTCGGTCAATCATTCCTTCCAAAACATTTTTCGAAATGATCTTATCTCCCATAGATACGATGGTAGGACCGGTATGTCCCACAGCAGAAAGCGCCTTTAAACCGCAAAGGGTAGCGTGACCTGTACCCTTTTGCTCTTTTTGATAGGCGTATACTATGCCATCGACTCCGTCAAGACAATCCATAACACTGTACGCCTGATGTCCGATGACCACTACAAACCGGCTGACTCCGGCCGCCTTCATATTATCGATAATTCTACGAATAACCGGAACACCTGCGCAATCAAAGCACACCTTGCTCTTGGAATTATCATTCATACGCGATCCCTTACCCGCGCACAGAATTACAGCTGCAATTTCCTTCATATCGTATCCCACCTTATCCTTTTATGGTCCACACTAGTGCTAATACTTTCCAATTTTATCGAGAATAACCCAAGATATTGAGAAACATCTTGGGTTATCACGGTATCAATCTAAAGGTTTCATCGTGGGGATTTCATTTGTAAAACTCACGTAACCCTACAAAAGTCTTCAAAGCCCCAGTAAATAAGCCACTTTCCAAACTTTTTAAAAATATAAATCTCCGTAAGTCTACATACATTATGTTCCATTTGGCTTAGCTTTTGGCGTATTGGCTTACGGATGCCTCGGAATTGGATGCTGCAAGCTTGCTCTTTTGGAAATAGGCATCCAGTCCTGCAAACTCATCTTTTCTGAGGTCTTTGGTCACATCGGCATAAATTCCGAGTGTTGTCGAAACATCGGCATGGCCTAAAGCATCTTGAATCACCTTGATGTTAACACCCGCTTCACACATTCGCGTAGTAAAGGTATGACGAAGGGTGTGGCAACTGAAATGCGGTAACAGCACCTCGGGATTTTCGCTTTTTTCAAACTGCGCGTCATTGCAATCCCGTATGATGCGGCGGATCGCTTTGTTGAGCGTTCCTAAGTGCTGAGTATCGCCGTATCTGTTGACGAAAATAAAATCGGTATATCCGTCAACCGACGCCTTACAGCTTATGCCTGTTTCTTTTTGATTTTCCCGTTCCTCTAAGAACGCTTCCTTGACAAAGCCAAGCATCGGAACGACACGCTCACCGGCCTTGGTTTTTGGTGTGTTCACATTGAAGCTGCAACCCTTTTGCGGTCCGTGGCTATAGTAAACGAGGGTATGGTTCACATCAATGAGCCCTTCGTCCAAATCGATATCACACCAACGAAGACCTGTTGCTTCCCCAACGCGAAGACCGGTGCCTAACATTACTGCAAAAATCGGATACCAGTGGCGATAGGGCGGCGTGTTCCTCAGGTAGTCCAAAAACAACTCCTGCTCAGCAACCGTCAGCGCCTTTCGCTTTTCCGTTTGGAAACAGTGAGCTTGCTTTAGTTCCTTCAAAACTCTCTCCGAAGGGTTACTTCTGATGTACCCGTCGTCAACCGCCAAATCAAATACCTGATGCAGCACGGTATGGATGCTATCAATAGTGGAAGCCTGTAAACCTCTTTCATCTGCCAAGTAATTGTAAAACCGCTTAACGTCCGATTTCTTTACTTGGGATATTTTAAGCTTCCCAAACTTAGGTCGAACAAAGGTGTTA